>JACMOV010000107.1 GCA_014377845.1 Herminiimonas sp. | reverse complement strand
TGGCGGCGCAGGATGCGACAGACGCCAGAGCAATCGCAGGCAAGCCAGCCCGAGCACGGTGATGCCGATCCACTTGTGCCACGAGAAATAGCGCAGCTTGGTCGGCGTCAGTCCGGGAATGTCGACCATCGTCACGCCGAGCGCGAAGCCGGAAATGATCAGGACGGCGACCAGCCAGTGCAAGACGATCGCAGTCAGGGTATAGCGTTTCATCGGATCAATAATTAGTTCGCGTTAGAACTAATATAGCGCACTTCCGGAAACGTTGCTGCACGTGCCATTTTGGCGGGGAAGGCGCCCGATTGCCGAGCGCCGCGGCTTGTTCGCGCACCGCGTGTACCCTTGTTCAGATGCGGCCAGCCAGCACCGTCGCCAGCCCGATGTAGCTCGCCGGTGTCATCGCCAGCAGCTGATCTTTTGCCTCCTGCGGGATTTGCAGCGCGCCGATGAATTCGCGCAATGCTTCTTTCGAAATGCCCTTGCCGCGCGTCAGTTCCTTCAACTGCTCGTAGGGGTTCTCGATGCCGTAACGGCGCATCACGGTCTGCACCGGCTCGGCCAGCACCTCCCACGAATTGTCCAGATCCTCCGCCATCCGGGCCGGGTTGACTTCCAGCTTGTTGAGGCCGCGCAGGCAGCTGTCGTAGGCGAGCAGGGTGTAGCCGAATGCGACGCCGATGTTGCGCAGGACGGTCGAGTCGGTCAGGTCGCGCTGCATGCGCGAGAGTGGCAGTTTTTCGGCCATGTGCTTGAGCACGGCATTGGCCATGCCGAGGTTGCCCTCGGAATTTTCGAAGTCGATCGGATTGACCTTGTGCGGCATGGTCGAGGAGCCGATTTCGCCGGCCTTGGTCGACTGCTTGAAATAGCCCAGCGAGATATAGCCCCAGATGTCGCGGTTCAGGTCGATCAGGATCGCGTTGGCGCGGGCGATCGCATCGAACAGTTCGGCAATGTAGTCGTGCGGCTCGATCTGGATCGTGTAGGGGTTGAAGGTCAGGCCCAGGCGCTGCTCGATCACGGCTTTCGAAAACGCCGGCCAGTCGACGTCCGGATAGGCCGACAGGTGGGCATTGTAGTTGCCGACCGCGCCGTTCATCTTGCCGAGGATCTCGACCGTGCCGATACGCCGGGCGGCGCGCTGCAGTCGCGCCACCACGTTGGCCAGCTCCTTGCCGAGCGTGGTCGGGCTGGCCGGCTGGCCGTGGGTGCGCGACATCATCGGCTGCGCCGCGTTGGCATGGGCCAGCGCGGTCAGCTTGTCGATCAGCGCCTGCAGCGTGGGTTGCAGCACGGTGTCGCGCGCGGCCTTCAACATCATCCCGTGCGAGGTGTTATTGATGTCTTCGGAGGTGCAGGCGAAGTGGATGAATTCGGAGGCGGCCAGCAATTCCGGCACGTCCTTGACCTGTTCCTTCAACCAGTACTCGACCGCCTTGACGTCGTGATTGGTGACGGCTTCGATGGCCTTGATGCGCTCGGCATCCGCTTCGGTAAAGTCGCTGGCGAGCTTGTCGAGCAACGCGCTGGCGCTGGCCGAAAACGGCTTGATCTCCGCGAAGCCGGCAGCGGCCAGCGCCTGCAGCCAGGCGATTTCGACCTTCACGCGGTGATGCATGAAACCGGCTTCGGAGAGGATCGGGCGCAGCTTGTCGGTCTTGGCGGCGTAGCGGCCATCGAGCGGGGACAGGGCGGAGAGAGTGGTAATCGGCATGGTGAAGGCGCAGTAAGGAAGAATAGAGGAGGGACGATGCAGGTCGCCGCGCGCAATTCTACCATTGGTGCAACGTGCAAAAAGCCGGGCGGAACCCACCGCACACAGGCCTGTCAGGTGCTGAATCCTGGTGCACCGATGGTATAATCCGACTACCTTCCTCCATTAAGCCTCCATGAAACTCATCGGTTCCCTCGCCAGTCCCTATGTGCGCAAAGTACGCATCGTCATGGCGGAAAAAAAGCTCGACTACGACCTCGTTCTGGACAACGTCTGGGCTGCAGATACCGCGATCCAGGCCTCCAATCCGCTTGGCAAGGTGCCTTGCCTGATCATGGAAGATGGCGGTGCGATGTTCGATTCGCGCGTGATCGTCGAATACCTTGATACGCTTACGCCGGTCTGCAAGTTGATTCCGCAGCAGGGTCGCGAGCGGGCCGAGGTCAAGTGCTGGGAAGCGCTCGCCGATGGTGTCGCCGATGCGGCGATCCTGGTGCGGCTGGAAAAAACCCTGCGCCCCGAGGACCAGCAAAGCGCGACCTGGACCGCGCGCCAGATGAGCAAGCTGCATGCCGGTCTGAAATCCATGTCGACCGGCCTCGGCGAGACGCCGTACTGCGCTGGCAATCACTACACGCTGTCGGACGTCGCCGTCGGCTGCACCCTCGGATGGGTATCGTTCCGGTTCCCGGAAATCGACTGGCGCGGCGACTATCTGAATCTCGCCAAGCTGTTCGACAAGCTGTCGGAGCGGCCCTCGTTCAAGGATACGGTCCCGCAATAAGCTGCGGCTGATTTGCGGAACCGCGCGGCCTGACCGCGCCGTAGCCTGCCGAACACAGCCTGATCGGTACTATTGGTCTAGCCTGAAGGTAATCGGCACGATCGCAAACACGGTTACAGGCTCGCCGTCCTCCATGTGCGGTCTGAACTGCGCGTGCTGCACTGCCTCGCGCGCCGCCTCGTCGAGTCGCGCGTGACCGGATGATGTCTGGATTTCGACGCGCTCGGCCTCTCCCTTTTCATTGACCAGCACCCGCAGCACGACGCGGCCTTCCTCGCCGATGCGCTTCGATTGTGCCGGATAGTCGGGCCGCGGCGGGCGCACGTACTGCACGCCGGAAGTGACCGTCGCCCGATGCACGGGCCGGGCGGCCGGTTGCGGCGGGACTGCCGGCGCCGGTGCCGCTGCGGGTGGCAGCTCGGCTATTGGGCTGGGCGCAGGCGCTGCCGACACCGGCGCAGCATCGGGCGGCATCACGACAGGTGGCGTCCTTCGCACGGCAGGTCGCGGCTTGATGATCGTGCGCACCGCCGGCCCCGGGGGTTTCGGCGCAGGCGACGCCGCAACCGGTCTGGCTGGCGGTTCAGCCGGCGGGAAGATGATCGCCGTGACGATGGTCGACGGCAGTTCCGGCACGATTCGGTTGAGCAGGCCGTCGCGCAGCAGCAGGAAAAATCCGATGTGCAGCGCGACGATCAGCGCCAGTGGCCAGGCGCGGCGCGCCATCGAAGGATGGCCGAACAATGCAAGTGGCAGCGGCTTCGTCATCCGGGACGCGGCCGGCGTTCAGCCGGTCGTACTGCCGCTGATGATGCCGCCGCCCAGGCAGACGTCGCCCTGGTACAGCACGGCGGACTGACCCGGCGTCACCGCCCATTGCGGCACCGAAAACGCCAGCGAAAACCGGTCGTCGTCCACCGGCGCCTGGGTGCAGTCGATGTCGGCCTGCCGGTAGCGCGTCTTGGCCGACAGGGCCGCCGTGCCAGGCGCCGGCGGCGCACCCGACACCCAGCTGATCTGGTCGGCCGTCAGCGTCGACGACAACAGCCACGGGTGGTCGTGTCCCTGCACGATGTAGAGCGTGTTGGTGGCGATGTCCTTGCGCGCGACATACCAGGGCGCGCTGTCGCCCGCTGCGGTCTGGTGGCTCTTGACACCACCCAGGCCGATGCCCTTGCGCTGGCCGAGGGTATAGAAACTCAGGCCCACATGTTCGCCAACCAGCGTGCCGTCGGCGGTCTTCATCGGGCCAGGCTGATAGGACAGGTACCGGTTCAAGAATTCCCGAAACGGCCGTTCGCCGATGAAGCAGATACCGGTCGAATCCTTTTTTGCGGCATTCGGCAGCCCGAGGCGAGTCGCGATCTCGCGGATTTCGGTCTTGTGCATCGCGCCCAGCGGGAACAGGGTTTTCGAAAGCTGCGCCTGGTTCAGGCGATGCAGGAAATAGCTCTGGTCCTTGCTGGCGTCGATCGCCTTGAGCAGCTCGAAACGGGCTGGTTGGTCAACGGCATCAGCCGCATCAGCCGCATCAGCCGACGCAGTTGCCTCCACCCGCCGCACGCGGGCATAGTGGCCGGTGGCGATCGACTCGGCGCCAAGCCGCAGCGCATGGTCGAGGAAGGCCTTGAACTTGATCTCGGCATTGCACAGCACATCCGGATTGGGCGTGCGGCCGGCCTGGTACTCGCGCAGGAATTCCGCGAACACCCGGTCCTTGTATTCAGCCGCGAAGTTGACCGCCTCGATGTCGATGCCGAGCACGTCGGCCACGCTCACCGCATCGAGCCAGTCCTGCCGGGTCGAGCAATATTCGTCGTCATCGTCGTCTTCCCAGTTTTTCATGAACAGGCCGATCACCTCGTAGCCCTGCTCCTTGAGCAGCCAGGCCGCGACCGAGGAATCGACGCCGCCCGACATGCCGATCACGACGCGGCCCCTAGACATGGCGGGACGCGCTGCGGTGACCGGCGATGCTGGCCGAGGATTTCCTGAGGTCGGTCATGAGCTGATTTACTTGGCGATGGAGTCGGAGAGGCGATATTTTACCGTGTTGCAGGGAGCGGCTGGCGCGATCGCCGCCGGGCTTGCGCAGCCTCGCGGGTGGACTGAACAGGTGCGCGAGGCAGTCAGATTGTTCCGCTTGGGGCAAGCGCAAGGCCTGGCCGGGCGAAAAATGGTTGAATCTCAAGGGTGATCACAAGAAAGTGGATCAAACGTTTGGCGAATCTCTCAAAAAACGGCAGAATCAGCGGCGCGCACTATTTTGCGCACTATTGCAATGCAATACGACATCTGCCGCACTCGTCCATGCCAGCCAATCCGCGCGCCACTTTCGCGACTGATTCACGGTTCGACATCCGCCCAACCCCGGTGGAAAGGCATCATCAGGCAATATGTGCACGCCTGACAGTTGCCATAAGAAAATGTCTTCCGTAGTGATTAGTTACTTTGCGTGTAATATTTGCAAAATAAAAACAGATTTCCCTCAAATGTTTGGAGAAGCTCATGAAAATCGGCATACCCGCCGAGACGCGTCCGGGTGAAACCCGGGTTGCCGCAACCCCCGAGACCGTCAAGAAACTGATCGCTGCGAAGCACGACGTCGTGGTCCAGTCCGGTGCAGGCGTCAGCGCCAGCGTGCCAGACGACGCCTATCAGGCGGCGGGCGCCCGGATCGGCAGCGCCGCCGATGCATTCGGCTGCGACATGGTGCTCAAGGTGCGCGCCCCGAGCGCCGACGAGCGCGCCGGCATGCGCAGCGGCAGCGTCGTCATCGGCATGCTCAATCCTTTCGATGCCGACAACCTGGCGGCGATGGCCGCCCACGGACTGACCGCCTTCGCGCTCGAAGCCGCGCCGCGCATCAGCCGTGCGCAATCGATGGACGTGCTGTCGTCGCAGGCCAACATCGCCGGCTACAAGGCGGTCCTGATGGCAGCCAATACCTACGGCCGCTTCATGCCGATGCTCATGACCGCCGCCGGCACCGTCAAGGCCGCCCGCATCCTGATCATGGGCGTTGGCGTGGCCGGCCTGCAGGCGATCGCGACCGCCAAGCGGCTGGGCGCGGTGATCGAGGCGTCCGACGTGCGTCCGCCCGTCAAGGAGCAGGTCGAGTCGCTTGGCGCCAAGTTCCTCGACGTGCCGTTCATCACCGATGAAGAAAAGGAAATCGCGCAGGGCTCAGGCGGTTACGCCCGTGCCATGCCGACCGACTGGATGCGCCGCCAGGCGGAGCTGGTGCACGAGCGCGCCAAGCTGGCCGACATCATCATCACCACCGCGCTGATCCCCGGCCGCAAGGCGCCGGTCCTGATCAGCGAAGAGACCGTCAAGGCCATGAAGCCGGGCTCGGTCATCGTCGACATGGCGGTCGAGCAGGGCGGTAATTGCCCGCTGTCCGAACTGAACCGGACGGTGACGAAGTACGGCGTGCACATCATCGGCGAACCGAACCTGGCGGCCCTGGTGCCGGCGGATGCATCGGCGCTGTATGCCCGCAACGTACTCGATTTCCTGAAGCTGATCGTCAATCCCGAAGGCGGCCTGGCGATCAACCGGGACGACGAAATCGTCGCCGCCACGCTGCTGTGCACCGGCGGCGAGGTGCTGCGCAAGTAACCTGCCTGCATCCGAACAGGCGCACCCGCCACCGGCGGGCGCCGGACAAAAACACCAAGAGGACATCATGGAAGTCAGTCACACCATCATCAACCTGATCATATTCGTGCTCGCGATCTATGTCGGCTACCACGTCGTGTGGACCGTCACGCCGGCATTGCACACACCGCTCATGGCGGTCACCAACGCGATTTCGGCCATCATCATCATCGGCGCCATGCTGGCCGCCGGTCTGACCGAAGGCATCATCGGCCAGGTCTTCGGTACGCTCGGTGTTGCGTTGGCGGCGGTCAACGTCTTCGGCGGCTTCATGGTCACGCAGCGCATGCTCGAGATGTTCAAGAAAAAAGAGCCGAAGGCACTGCCTGCAGCCAAGACCGAAGGAGCGAAAGCATGAACATGGATTTCGTCAGCATGAACCTGGTGACGATGATGTACCTGATCGCATCGGTATGCTTCATCCAGGCCTTGAAAGGCCTGTCGCATCCGTCGACTGCACGGCGCGGCAACACCTTCGGCATGAGCGGCATGGCAATCGCCGCCATCACCACGATCGTCCTGATCGTCAAGCTGAAATCCCAGTCGGGTGGCAGCAACCTGGGCTTCGGCCTGGTCCTGATCGGCCTCGTGGTGGGTGGCAGTATCGGCGCCTATGCAGCCAAAAAAGTCGAAATGACGAAGATGCCGGAACTGGTCGCGGCGATGCACTCGCTGATCGGTCTGGCGGCGGTGTGCATCGCGGTGGCAGCAGTGTCGGAGCCGGCGGCGTTCAACATCAGCCCCGACTTCGTGATCCCGATCGGTAACCGCATCGAGCTCTTCATCGGCACCTTCGTCGGCGCCATCACCTTCTCCGGTTCGGTGATCGCCTTCGGCAAGCTGTCGGGCAAGTACAAGTTCCGCCTGTTCCAGGGCGCACCGGTCAGCTTCCAGGGCCAGCATTTCGTCAACCTGATCCTGGCGGTGCTGATGATCGGCATGGGCATCATCTTTGTGATGTCGCAGGCATGGCTGCCCTTCATCCTGATGACCGTGATCGCCTTCGTGCTCGGCGTGCTGATCATCATCCCGATCGGCGGCGCAGACATGCCGGTGGTGGTGTCGATGCTCAACAGCTATTCCGGCTGGGCAGCTGCCGGCATCGGATTCTCGCTGAACAACGCGATGCTGATCATCGCCGGTTCACTGGTGGGGTCCTCCGGCGCGTTCCTGTCGTACATCATGTGCAAGGCGATGTACCGCTCGTTCTCCAACGTGATCCTGGGCGGTTTCGGCGGCGATGCGACTGCTGCCGTCGCTGGCACGCAGGTGGCGCGGCCGGTCAAGTCCGGTTCGGCCGACGACGCCGCTTTCCTGATGGGCAATGCAGAAACCGTGATCATCGTCCCGGGCTACGGCCTGGCGGTGGCGCGCGCGCAGCATGCCCTGAAAGAGCTGACCGAAAAGCTCACCCACAAGGGCGTGATCGTGAAGTACGCGATCCACCCGGTGGCGGGCCGCATGCCGGGTCACATGAACGTCCTGTTGGCCGAAGCCGAAGTCCCGTACGACCAGGTCTTCGAAATGGAAGACATCAACAGCGAGTTTTCGCAGGCCGACGTGGTGCTGGTGCTGGGCGCAAACGACGTGGTCAACCCGGCGGCAAAGGATCCGAAGTCCTCGATCGCCGGCATGCCAATCCTGGAAGCCTACAAGGCCAAGACCGTGATCGTGAATAAGCGCTCAATGGCGGCGGGCTACGCCGGCCTGGACAACGAACTGTTCTACATGGACAAGACGATGATGGTATTTGGTGATGCGAAGAAGGTCATCGAGGACATGGTCAAGGCGGTCGAGTAACACTACCTGGCAAGACCGGACGGTATGTTTGACGATACCGCTCGATGAACGATCCTGATCCCCCATGGGCCTTGATGGCGCATGGGGGATTTTTGGTTTTCAGGACAACATCATGCTCTCGCCGTGTTCCAAAAACCCTCGACGGTGTGTAGCAACCATCTTCAGGTAGCAGTCTACTTTTTCCAGATCTCGCATTTCGTGACTGCGGGCCCGAAGAGCGCCTCAGCTGATGCCTCTATGAACGTCTTTTGTGTGTTTGGCGCGCTTGAAAGAACGACGCTCGCTCCATTTTGCATACTTGTTTCAATTTCAGGATCGTGCGGACGTTCGAGTTTTGCAATCTCTGCGACAACTGCTTCGGCCTGATAAGTCATTGGATTAACGACTTTAATATCCAGATTGCGCTTTCGCAATGCGTCCTCAAACTTGGCTTGAAAAACTGGATAGTGCGTACACGTAAGCCAGACCGAGGTTGCGTCATTCGGAACTTTTGCAATGATATTTTTGATGAGTTCGTCGGCTGCAGTATTCAATTCCTGTGCGCTATTTCCTTCTTGCTGTCCGACTGCCGTTCCCCCCATCTTGTTGATCAATTCTGCCAACCCTGGCGCGCATATCATGTTCACGAACTGATCATTCTCTTCAGATTGTCTTGGCTGACGTCGCAGGTCTACGCCATGACCGGAC
>JACMOV010000106.1 GCA_014377845.1 Herminiimonas sp. | reverse complement strand
CAATTGAACCGACATCTACCAGCAGCGCTTGCCCATCTGCGGACGGGCGCCGTTCTGCTCGACCTCGGTCTCCTTGAGCAGCATGCCGTCCCGACCCTGCCCGTACTGGGGGTCGCCGGGACACCGGTAGCTATTCGTCTTTGGGTGTAGCCACACCATGCCTGGCGTGGCGGCGGCCGGCTTGGCGCCCGCCGGCAGCTCCAGGCCGATGGCGGCCTTCTTGGGCGCGGTGGCAGCCGATGTGCCGGCTGTGGTGGCCGCAGGCGGGCTCGCTGCAGAACCGGCACCGGAAGCTAGCGCATCGGTCGGACGCACCGGTGGCGGCGTCGGTCCGGCGGTCGTTGCCAGGCCGTCCAGCGCCGTCGCGGCAAGCAGCAACGTTGCCAGTCGACGTTTCATTCCATTCCTTCAAAAATGTACCGCAAGCGTGCCCCGCGCGTGGCAAAACGCCGGATCGCGTCCGCCCGTTCGTCGGGCCTTGCGACGTTTGGATCACAAAATATACCACCGATCCTAAAAAAATTACCTTACCGCATGATTGCAGTACAATTTCGTTTGAGGAATTTTGAGAGAAGCAGCGCCTTGCAGTCCGGGCATCGAAAGGGTTGCCGTGATGAAAGTAGTGGTGATGAAAAACAGATGCCGACGGTAAGAGTAGGCCCGTCTCCGAGCGCGCGCCATTGGCACGGCGTGACGCTCGTCGAGCTGCTGGTTGCCGTGGCCATCGGGGCCATTCTGCTGTCGTTGGCGATTCCGTCGTTCACCACCTTGCTGATGAACAATCGGGCCACCGCGCAAACCAATGCGCTGCTCAACGGCCTCAACTTCGCCCGGTCGACGGCGCTGAGCAAGAATGTCAATGTCCAGCTCTGCCCGATCGGCGCCCTCAGTTCCGCCACCTGTGGCAGCAACTGGGCCACTGGCTGGATCGTGGCGACCCAGCCGGTGACGGGTGCGTCGACTCTGTTGCAGAGCTATCAGGCCGGAACCAGGGAGGCGAAGCTGTCGACGGTAGTGATCGCCGGCGTGGCAGCGACGGCAGTGCAGTTCGATCCGCGTGGACTGGCCACGACACCGGCAAATTTCAAGTTCTGCGACGGGCGCGGGGCGAGTGCGGCGCGCTCGCTGCAAGTCCAGGCAACCGGTTTCGCCCAATCGGGACCGACCCAGGGACAGGCGATCTGGGGAGGCGCGCTCACATGCCCTTGACCAGCGTTCCGCTTTCCCCGTGCGTGCGAGCTTGCCAGCAGCCCCATGTCAGGACTGCGGCCGGTTTTGCACTGATCGAAGTGATGGTCACTTTCCTGATTCTTGGAGTCGGCATGCTCGGAATCGCCGGCATGCTGCTGACGGCCCAGAAATCGAACACATCGAGCTATGCCAAGCAGCAGGCGGTCCAATCGGCCTACGACATCGTCGAGCGCATCCGCGCCAATCGCCTGTCGGCCATCAACGGCAGCTACAACGTCAACAACCTGACCACGACCGGTGCTGCCTCGGTGCCCGCAGCGCCTTCGCCGGACTGCGGTGCGGCTTCCTGCACGGCGACCCAGATCGTTACCTACGACCTGTGGTACTGGCTCGCCAACGACCTGGCGCAACTGCCCAACGGCAGCGGCGCGATCACGACCGCGGTCTCGGGAGCCAATACCCTGCTGACGATTACCGTGCAATGGGACGACGCACCGGCCCAGAGCAAGCTGGGCGGCGCCAGTCAGTCCGCCTCCGCCCAACCCAACCTGGCACGCTTCAGTGTGCAGACATTGCTATGACGCGCGGCCACAATCAGGCACGCGGGTTCTCGCTGGTCGAACTGATGATCGCGCTGGTCATCGGCCTGGTACTGCTGGGCGCAGCCAGCAGCATCTACATCGCGCAGTCGCGCATGTCGAAGTCGGCCGTCTCGCAAGCATCCATCCAGAACGTCGAGAACGCTATTGCAGCGCTGATTACCCCGGCCATCCGCGCCACCGGCTTCAACGGCTGTTCCACTTTTTCACGCTCGCTGTCGAACCTCGTCGCTGGCGGGCCGCCGCCCGTGGGCACGGTGGGCACGACCGCCGCTTTCATGGCTGGGTACGACGCCATCGGTACCGGCGGCGCGAGCACCAGCTACACGATCAGCCAGAACAACGCTGCCAATGGCGTCAGTGCATCCGGCTGGTCGCCGGCGCTCGACAGCACCCTGCTCGGCAGCGTCAGCAACGGCAGCGACGTGCTGGTGCTGCTCGGCGCGGCGGTGCGATCGAGTCCGATCGGCGTAACAGTTATTCCCACAGGAGGCAACTCCCTCACGGTGCAGGATGCGACCGGACTGCGGGTCGGCCAACTGGCGATGGTATCGGACTGCCTCAAGTCCAGCATCTTCAAGATTACGGCCATCTCGGCCAATACGATTACCCACGCCGCCGGTTCCGGCGCGATGGAAAATGGCACTGATGCGCTGGGCGTGAACTATCCGCCGGCGTCGCAGTTCATCCCGCTGGAGCAGACCGCCTTTTTCGTGGGCCAGGGGCAGGGCGACCAGAGCACGCTGATGAAGGCAACCTATGGCAGCGGCGCCTGGACGACGGTGCCGCTGGTGCCGGGCGTGGAGTCGATGCAGGTCTTGTATGGCATCGGCAACGCTGGAATCGTGACGCGTTACGTCGCGGCCAGCGCCGTCGCTGACTGGACGCTGGTCTATACGGTGCGGTTGGGGTTCCTGATCCAGGGACAGATCGGATCGGGTGCCACGACGACCACCGCGTCCCGCCAATTCGTCGTTCTTGGCACCACGGTGACAGTGCCTGCCGATGGTCGCCTGCGCCACCTCTACGAAATCAATGTCAACCTCAGGAATGCGTCATGAGAAATCCCTTATGAGGAATCCATCATGAGGCGCGCCGCCATGGCCGGCGTGGTCATGCCGACCACGGTGCTGCTGCTGCTGACGATCACGGTACTGGCGCTGGGCGCTATTTCCCTTAATTCGATGCAGACCAAGATCGCCACTAACAGCGCCGATGCGCAGATCGCGTTTCAAACAGCCGAAGGTGCGCTCAACAAGGTCCAGGAGGACGTAATTGCGGGTAATTTTCAGCAGGCCAGCTTCGCTGCCGGCAGCGCAGGGTTGTATTTTTTCGATCCCACACTGCCGCCGCGTTGGAACAGCATCGACTGGTCCGGCGGTGGTGTTCT
>JACMOV010000014.1 GCA_014377845.1 Herminiimonas sp. | reverse complement strand
CTTCAATTGCAGCGTGGTGCCGGCCGGCAGATTCACGCCCAGTTGCTGCAGCATGCTGACCACGCTCTGCACCGTGAACGGCGTCTGCGTCGTCTGGTCGCCGCTGCCATCCAGACCGACCACGAGACCGTAACCGATCAACTGGTTCTGCCGCACGCCCTGAATGGTGGCCAGGTCCTTCAGGCGCTCTGCATGGACGTCGGCGCAGAACAGCAACGCTGCGGCCAGCATGCACGCAGCCACGCCGGCATGCAGATACCGGCGAGGAAAAGCAAACGAATGGCGATGGTCGGACATGATGGACCCCGGTCAGAGCGGCAACGCGCTCAGGAAGAATCTGGTGAGCTGCGACATGATGTCGGCCTTGTCGATGCGGCTGTTGGTGCGGTATTCGACCCGCGCATCGGCCACCTGCGACGACGCCACCGTATTACCGGCAGCGATGGTGTCGGGATTGACGACACCAGAGAAGCGAATGAATTCGGCGCCGCGGTCGAAGGCGATCTGTTTCTCGCCGCTGACCAGCAGATTGCCGTTTGGCAGAACGTCGATCACGGTCACGCCGATGACGCCGCTGAAGTTGTTGCTGGAACTGGCCGCGCCCTTGTCCTCGAACTTTGTCGCCCCGGTTGCGGAAACCGCCAGTTTCGACGTGAGCGAACTGCTGATGAAGGGCAGCGTCGGCGCCGCGAAGGTGGCGCTGTTGGTCCTGCTGGCCGAGTCGCCGGCTGCCTTGGCGGCGCTGGTCTTCTCGTTGATCGTGATGGTCATGATGTCGCCCACCATGCGGGCGCGGCGGTCCTCGAACATCGGGCGATAGGCAGCCACCTGGAAGATCGCGCCATTCGGCACCGGCACCGGACGGGCCGCATGTGCGACTGCGGTGGTCGGCATCTGCACGATCGTGCCCGGCGTGGTGGCGCACGCGCCGAGCGCGAATACGACGCTGCCGGCAAGCAGCCTGCAAACCGAAGCGAAAGAGCGAAGCGAAAGAAGACGGTTCATGAGGACCTCGGGCGCGATCAGAGTTGCGACAGCCGCTGCAGCATCTGGTCGGACGTGGTGATGGCCTTGCTGTTGATTTCGTAGGCGCGCTGGGTCTGGATCATGTTGACCAGTTCCTCGACCACGTTGACGTTCGATGTCTCGATGTAGCCCTGCGCCAGCACGCCGGCGCCGTTGCTGCCGGGCGTGTTGGTGCTGGGACTGCCGGACGAGCCGGTTTCGACGAACAGGTTCTCGCCCTTGCTTTCCAGTCCGGCCGGGTTGATGAAGGTGGTCAGTTGCAGCGCGCCGACCTGGGTCGGCGTGGCGACGCCGGCCTGCGTGACGGACACCGTGCCGTCGCGGCCAACGGTGATGCTCTGCGTATTCGCCGGGATCGAGATCGCCGGCTGGATCACGAAGCCGCTGGACGTCACCAGCTGCCCCTGGTTATCGACCTGGAACGAGCCGTCGCGTGTGTAGGCGGTGGTGCCGTCCGGTTGCAGCACCTGGAAGAAGCCGTCGCCATTGATGGCCAGATCCTTGGAGTTGCTGGTCTGCTGCAGGTTACCCTGCGTGAAGATGCGTTCGGTCGCGACCGGCCGCACACCGGTGCCGAGTTGCAGGCCGCTCGGCAGCTGGGTCTGCTGCGAGGATTGCGCGCCCGGCTGACGCACGGTCTGGTACAGCAGATCCTCGAACACGGCGCGCTGGCGCTTGAAGCCGGCAGTGCTGACGTTGGCCAGGTTATTGGCGGTCACGTCCATCTGCGTCTGCTGCGCATCGAGGCCGGTCTTTGAAATCCAGAGGGAACGAATCATTCTTTTCTCCCGAATCCGGCGACTTCACCGAATTCATGTGCTGCGGGTTTGCCAGCGGGCTTGCCAACGTCAACGCGTGGCTTCAGTAATCACTTTGATTCTGCGCCTCGCGGGCTCAGCTCAAAGACAGGAGCTGACTGGCTTTGGCAGCGTTGCTCTCGGCATTCTTCAATAAACTCATATGCATTTCGAACTGGCGGCCGAGACTGATCATGTTGACCATGGCGTCGACCGCATTGACGTTGCTGCCTTCTAGCGCACCGCCGGCCACCCGCACGTTCGGATCGGCATCTGCCTCGCCGCCAGCCTTCAGGCGAAACAGGCCGTCGTCGCCACGGACCAGCGACTCTTCGGGTGGATTGACGAGCTTGATGCGGCCGATGATGTTGGCCTGGCCCGGCTTGCCGGCGCGGTCAGTCGACGAGATGGTGCCGTCGCTGGCGATGGCGACATTGACATCCGGCGGGATGCTGATCGGCCCGCCATCGCCCAGCACCGATTGACCGGAGGCCGTCTGCAGGACCCCGTTCTCGGTGGTCTTGAGGCTGCCCTGGCGGGTATAGGCTTCGGTGCCGTCTTCCATCTGCACCGCCAGCCAGCCCTTGCCCTGCAGCGCGACGTCCAGGGAGCGCCCGGTTTCCTGGTGCACGCCCTGGCTGAAGTCGCTGCCTGCGGTCGAATCGACGACGAAGGCACGCGTGGCCATGGACTCGCTGATCACCGGCACCGCGCGAAACGTATCGAGCTGCGCGCGAAAGCCGGTCGTGCTCAGGTTGGCCAGGTTGTGCGCCGTGTTCGCCTGCTGCTCCATGATGTGCTTGGCGCCGGTCATGGCGGTGTAGATCAGACGGTCCATGTACTTCTCCTGCAGTGTTCGTTACGGGGTCGCGGTCGATGTCGAAACCGGCGCCGGATCAGCGCAGGTTCACCAGCGTCTGCAGCACCTGGTCCTGCGTCTTGATGGTCTGCGCATTGGCCTGGTAGTACCGCTGCGCCGTGATCATGTTGACCAGTTCCGCAGTGAGGTCGACATTGGAATCCTCGACAGCCGACGACTGCAGCACGCCAAGGCTGCCGGAGTTCGGTGTGCTGACCAGCGCCGGACCGGAAGCCGACGATTCCGCCCACAGGTTGTTACCCAGCGGCTTGAGGCCGTTGACGTCGGTGAAGTTGGCCAGCACCACCTGGCCCAGCGTGGTCGACTGCCCGTTCGTGTAGCGGCCGGTGATGACGCCATCGGCGCCGATGTTGAAACCCGAAAGACGGCCGGAGGAAAAGCCGTCCTGCTTGAGCGTGTTGACGCTGAACGTGGAGCCATACTGGGTGGTGCCGACGTAATCGATACCAACAGAAAACGGGGTCGCGGCGCCGCTCGTGACGTTGATCGTCACCGGCGTCGTGGCGGGTGCAGCCGGAATCGAATTGACCGGGTCGATCGAACCGTCGGGCAGAAAGCTCAGGGTGCCGACCTTGCCGGGCGGGGTAGCCGGGGTCGTCGTCGGCACGGGCACCAGCACGTCGTCCGCCGCCGCATAGATATCCCAGGTGCCGTTTGGTGCGGTTGCCGCAGTGGCCGGTGTCGGGCCGGTCTTGACGTAATACGTCTGCAGCACGTGCGACACGCCCAGGCTGTCGAACACGGCCACCGACGTCGAATTGCTGTAGGTCGAAGGATCGGTCAGCGAGAAGGGCTTGAGCGTTGAGTTGATCGGTGGCTTGTTGGAGTCGAGATTGAGCACTGCATTGATCACACCGGTCTGCTTCGGCGCCAGATCGGAGGTGTTCATGTTCAGATCGTTGGGCTTGCCGGTGGAAAGCACACCGTTGACGTTGGCGGTGTAGCCGGTCAGGCGCGCGCCATTGGCATTGACGACGTAGCCGTTCTTGTCGAGCGAGAATTGGCCGTTGCGGCTGTAGGCGACCGAGCCGCCGGTGCTGACCCTGAAAAAACCGCCGCCGTTGATCGCCAGATCCAGCGGATTGTTCGAGCTCGACACGTTACCCTGGGTGAAGGCCTGCGCGACCTGCGACACTGCCACGCCGATACCGACCTGGGTCGAACCGCCACCCCCGCCCGACAGCGAGCTGGCGAACACGTCGGCGAATTCTGCCGCCGAGGATTTAAAGCCCACCGTGTTCGAGTTGGCGACGTTGTTGCCGATCGCTTCGAGTTGTTTGGACGCTGCGTTCAGACCGCTCAAACCTTGTTGGAAACTCATGTTTTTTCTCCTTGCCCAGTGGGCTGACTACGTTTGTCGTGTGTGTCTACTGTTTGGTTACATGAATTGCCGGACCTTTGCGATGTCGACCGCGCCGATGTCGGGCACGTTGAGCTTGACGCCCTGCGCATTGGTCGACACGCTCTGGACCTGGCCGAACGAGAGCGCCTCGGCCGCGGTCTTGACACCGCCGCGCGTGGCTTCCACGGTGAATGTGTACTTGCCGTTTGCCGCCGCCGTGCCGCTGTCGGTCTTGCCGTCCCAGCCGAGCGGGACCGTGCCGATTTCCTGCGGGCCGAGGTTCATGCTGTGGACGGTCTTGCCGCTGCTGTCGCGAATCGTCAGCTTGACGGCATCGGCCGCTTCGGTGATGTCGACGCCGAGGAGTGCCTTGCCATCCGCCAGCGTGGTGGTCGAACCCGGTGTCAGCACGCCATGTCCGATCAGCGACGCCGCCTGCAGCGACTGGCTCGACTGGTAATTGCCCTGCAGGGCGGTCAGCGTGGTGTTGAGCTTGTCGATGCCGTTGACGGTCGACAGCTGCGCCAGTTGGGAGGTGACCTGCGCGTTGTCCATCGGATTGAGTGGGTCCTGGTTCTTCATCTGCGTGACCAGCAGCGTCAGGAACCGGTCCTGCGCGGCGGCAGTGGAATTCGCGTCCACCGCCGCCGCCTTGGTGCCGTTGGTCGCCGCCAGCAGCGCGGGCGAAACAGTGTTGTCGGTAATCGTGGTCATGATGGTTTCCTTGAAGGGTCAGGCAGGCAGTTCGGGTTTGCCGGAAAATACGGTGAATCGATCGGTAATGGCGCCGGCGTCACTGGCCGATCGACAGCGTTTTCAGCAGCAGGCTCTTGGCCGCATTCATCGTGTCGACATTGCTCTGGTACGAACGGCTGGCCGACATCATGTTGACCATCTCCTCGATCACGTTCACGTTCGGCATGGCGACGTAGCCCTTGGCATCGGCCAGCGGATGCTTGGGGTCGTAGACCAGGCGCGGGGCGGTCTGGTCCTCGACCACCTGCTCGACCTTGACGCCGCTGGCAGCAGCGCCGCCCATGTCCTGCGCCGAGAACACCACCTGCTTGGCGCGGTACGGCTGGCCGGTCGAACTGGTGGTGCTGTCGGCATTGGCGATGTTGCTGGAGACGACATTGAGCCGCTGCGATTGCGCGGTCATTGCCGAACCGGCGACGTTGAAGATGCTGAAGAGAGACATGGCGATGTTCCCGCTAATTAAAAAAGTGACAACCGTACTGAAGAGGCGCCATTAACCCTGGATGGCTGCCAGCAGCCCCTTGATCTGGCCGCTGATCATCGTCAGTCCCGCTTCGTAGCGGATGGCGTTGTCGGCAAACTGGTTGCGCTCGGTATCCATCTCGACCGTGTTGCCGTCGATGCTGCCTTGCAGCGGCTTGCGATACATGAGCGGCGCACTCGCGCCGCTGCTGCCGCCGACGCTGCCGCTGGCCGCGAGATGATTCGGCGCGGTCGCCGTCAAGGCCGGCGCACCGGTGCTGCGGCTCATCGCGCCCTGCAGCGCCTTGCTGAAATCCATGTCGCGCGCCTTGTAGTTCGGCGTGTCCGCGTTGGCGATGTTGGAAGCGAGAACCTGCTGGCGCTGCCCGCGCAGGCTGAGCGCCGCTTCATTGAACTGCATTGCCTGGTCCAGTTTGCCGATCATTGCATCCTCCGCTTTCAGCCGTGTTTCAGTCGTACCGTATTGTCTTGTTGTCAAATCCGTCATGAACCGCAAGGGGATTTGCATAGACTGGATATTACTTAGTGG
>JACMOV010000105.1 GCA_014377845.1 Herminiimonas sp. | reverse complement strand
GATCGAGCCTGCGGCCCCGGCACCCGCGCGGCGTCCGGTTCCGCCAATGGGTGTGCCCGCGTCTTCCTGGAGGCCGACGCATCCAGTCGCGCGCAGACCCGCGTCCCAACCTGGATGCTGCGTCATTTCGTGAATTCGATCCTTTGGAGCGTGTCTAGCGGTTGAAATCCGGATCGAGATCCTCGATGTGCGCGTTTCCAGCGCGCTTCTCATCTGGTTATCTGGTACGTCCGCGTGCCTTGGTTCAAGTATTCCAGTTCGGCAGCGTATCCTGTCGCCTGAGCTCACCGAACCGAAGGCACTGCATGCAAGGCAAAGACACCACCCGCACATCCTGGATGATGCTGCTCGCGCTGTCGACGGCATTTTCCTTGAGCCAGGCATATCGCACGACCGCGGCCATGATGGCAAACCAGTTGCAGGCGGATTTCGGCCTGTCGTCGCAGCAGCTCGGCGGTTTTGCGGGCGCGTTTCATTTTGCGTTCGGCGCGATGCAGTTGTTCATGGGGATCGGGATCGATCTGCATGGGGTGCGGCGCACGCTGCTGACCGCGTTTCCGTTTGCGGTGATCGGGGCGCTGGTGTCGGCGCTGTCGACGCACTATGCGATGGCGGTGCTGGGCCAAGTGCTGATTGGCGTCGGGTGTGCACCGGCATTCCTGGTCTGTACCGTGTTCATCGCGCGGCGGTTCGTGCCGGCCCGGTTCGCTTCCGTGTCCGGCATCGTGATGGCGCTCGGTGGCCTCGGCATGCTGATCACGGCCACTCCGCTGGCGTGGGTGGTGCAGGTCAGTTCCTGGCGTACCGGGTTCCTGGTGCTGGGAGGGTGTTCCACGATCGCCTGGCTGATCATTTATCGGGTGGTGCGCGATGTCGATCGTCCCGCCGACCGCTCGCGTGAATCACCGCTGGCGGCACTGCGCGGTTTCGGCGCGCTGCTGGTGGTGCCGCACACGCTGGGCATCGTCGCGCTCGGCGCGGTGACCTATGCGGCGTTCATGACCTTGCGGGGATTGTGGCTGGGTCCGTTGCTGCTGGAGCGGTTCGGCTATTCGCTGGTGCAAAGCGGGAATGTCGCGCTGCTGGTGTCGGTGGTGTCGCTCGCCGGGCCACCGTTCTTCGGACGCCTGACGGCGACCGGCAGCGCGCGGCGGCGCTGGATCGTTGGCCTCACGCTGGCGTATGTGGTGTTGTTTGCTGTCCTGGCATTCGCGCATTCCGCTGCGGCCACGATCGTGGCGTCGGTGCTGATCGGATTCCTCTCCGGTTTCATCGTCCTGCAGTATGCGGATGTGCGGAGCGCCTACCCGGCGTCGCTCACGGGGCGCGCCATGGCGGTGTACACGATGGCGATGTTCCTCGGGATCGGCGTGATGCAGTGGACGACAGGTGCAGTCGCATCGCTGGCGCGCCTGCATGCCGTCGATCCGTTCACGGCCGTGCTGGGCACCATCGCGGTGCTGCTGGGCGCGGGCGTGGTGGCATTTGCGTTGCTGCCTGCTCCGCAGATGCCGGACGTGACCTGATTCAACCAGCAACCACAAAGCCCACGACGCGCATCTTGCGAAGAATACACACACGCCGGAATGCGATTGCGCTTTTAAAATCAGACGATGGATGAAGGCGAATGTCGGGCTTCGAGTTGTTCTCCGTCAGCACGCCGGATTGAGTACCGTCCGGTCTTCACTCCACATGTCCTGCACCGAAATCACGATCACCGAGACGTTGTCGCGGCCGCCATGCTGCAGCGCCAGCGCTACGAGCGCCTGGGCGGCGGTGCGTCCGCTGCCGGCAATCAGGGTACGGGCGATGTCGGCATCGCCCACCTCGCGGCTGAGCCCGTCGCTGCACAAAAGCAGTACCGCGCCGTCCTCGATGGTGAATCGCACCATATCGATCTGCAAGGTGTCCGCTGCGCCGACGGCCCGGGTGATGCCGCCGGAACTCGCCGGGCGAGCCGGGGCGGTCGGTATCGTACCCGTGCCATGGCGAGTGCCGGAAACGTTGGTCGCAGCCGGGTCGCTCCCCAGGCTGTGATCCCGCGTCAACTGCCGCAGGCCGCGCTTGCCGAGGCGGTAGGCCCGGCTGTCACCGGCCCACAGGACAGCGCATTCCCGTTCGATTGCCAGTAGCGCCACGACGGTGCTGCCGATGATCGGAACGTCGTTTGTGGTCGCCAGGCGCCGCAATGCCTGGTTGACTGTCTGCAGTTGCACCCTGACGGCGTCGATGAAGGCCGTGAGGGTGGCCGGACGATCCACGGTTGCCAGCGCATCGACCACCATCCTGCTCGCGATCTCGCCATGCGCATGCCCGCCCATGCCGTCGGCCACGGCCCAGATACCTTGTGCGGGCAAGTCGAGGATGGCGTCTTCATTGACCCGGCGTGCCAGGCCGACGTCCGACAATGCCGACGAAGTGCAGCTGAACCGGAGGGCATCCATCGTGCAGTTTCACCTCGATTTGCATTCCTGGACAATGCCGCAGCACCGCTTTGGCGTCCGCCTTCATGACGTGACATCGTTTCTTCGACTGCCTGCACCGCGATCACGTCCGGGATGTCGCGCTCGCCTGGTTTGCGCCGACATCGACGATGGCATTTGCCCCGGAATTGAAGACATCGGTGTACTGTGTCTGGAATGTCGCCTGTGCCGCGTTGATTACCTGGGTAAAGATGTTGTTGGTAATGTTGTAGACGGCCGGGCCATAACCGGCGCCACCCGACGATTCGCTGCGTTCGACGAAGGGCGCAATCCAGCCGACGACCCAACTGCCACCACCGCCCGCACCACGCACGCCGGCCATTGCATCGCGATCCAGTGTACGGCTCTGCGGCAGATCCTTTATTGAAATCGAAGCCATGTTGTATCTCCGTCAATCCTCAATCGCATCAATGACGAAACGCAGACGCACGGCGGCACGTCTGCGCAATTGCGTGCTCCGGTTTTCAGAAAATCGCCGCTGCCCTGGCGAGCTGCTTTGGCTCGACATCGATGCTGAGCGGACCGAAACCGGGACCGATCGAACCGACGTTGTTGAGCGTGTTGACATCGACCTTCTGAAACTGGTTGATGTTCTGGCTGACGTCCACGCCGACGTTGACATTGGCGAAGCTCCCCATGCTTTTCATCCAGGCATTGGTGCCGCCGCGGACCGCCGACATGGCTTCCCGGTCCAGCACCTCGTGCTGTGGCAGGTTTGAAATCGTGATGTTTGACATGCTGTACTCCTCGGGTTGGTTGCAACGGGCAGGGTCCGCACTGCATCGGCGGACCACCGCCGTCGTCGACACGAATCAGAAACTGATCGTGCTGGTGTTGGACTGGGTCGGCTTGAAGGTCGAGTTGATGCCGGACGAGAACGCAACATTGTTGCCGTTGGTGTTGAAATTCTCCTGGGTTTGCGAGGTCAGCTGTTCGGCGCTGAAGCTGAAGTCATGCTTCGAACCGTCGAACGACGGCAGCGTGTAATAACCGGCGCTGCCGGAGTGACCGCCGCGTACCGCTTGCATGGCGCGGACATCGAGTTCGGCGGTGACGGACAGGTCCTGGATGGTCAAGTGTTTCATGTTAATTCTCCTGAAAAATGGGTTGGATTTTCGGGTGATACGGATTAAAAATAGTAGTCGGAACAAGTGATCAGAACATCATGGGCATCAGAAGCTGATGGTGCTGGTGTTGGTCTGGGTCGGCTTGAATGTCGAATTGATGCCGTCGACGAAAGCGACGTTGTTGCCGTTCTCGTTGATGTTGTTTTGGGTCTGTGAAGTCAGCTGGGTGGCGTCGAACGAAAAGTCGTGCTTCGAGCCGCCGAACGAAGGCGGGGTGTAGCCCTTGTACATGCCGCCGCGCACGGCAGCCATTGCTTTGCGGTCGAGTTCTGCAGTGTTCGACAGATCGTTGATGGTCAGGCTTGTCATGATGATTCTCCTTGGGTTGATTGATGGATTTCGGTGGTGGCGTGGTGAGCAGTTTTCGGTTGCGCTCGATGGACACTAGAGCACGAGCTGTGCCAGCGCTTGCCTGCTACGGTCGGGTGCGTTGCAAGTCGTTGAAATGACTGGAAGTTTTTGCAGTTGCGTCGTGATTGGCCTGTTCTGCCGTCATCGGATTGATCTGCATGTGTGGGTTCGCGGCGAACATGTTTTTCGTCGATGTGTGGGGTGACGACAAACACTTGAAGCTGTGCCGGGGTCCTCGATGGCGTGGCTTCAAGACAGAGTGCATGAAGCGGTCTTGGCAAGGTTTTTGCGCGTGCCTTGCAGATCGATTGCATGTGCATGTCGCGACGCCGCATCGCAATCAGCCTGAACCATTGGTTAAATCAACCGGCCACGCGCGCAAGACTCTAGACTCTAGAGTGATAGACGGCAGGTGCATCGGCATGCGCGACGACGGCGGCAGCAGGAAAAACCGTTCGGGCACCTGCAAAAACGACCTGGGCAATCTTGATGAAGAGTGATGAAAACGCAGCGGGAAACAGTGCACCCGGCGCAACCCGCGAGCGCAGGGAACCCTCGTTTCCAAAACCGCAGGCGCAGGTGAGTTACGTCCACACCCTGTCACCACGCGATCTGCAACAAGGCGAGCCGGTTGGCGCGCACCGTCCGGCGGCGGCCAATCCACCGCGGTCGACACCGCGCGGGAGCCTGTCCGGCGACGATCATCATGGCGAGGGTGGGGGCGGTTCATCCCGGCAGGCTGGCCAACCGGCATCTGGCCCGGCGTCGCAACAGTCGTCCGCACCCGGGGACTTCCCGGCGGGTTCGGATACGACCAATGCGACGTCGACCACGGCGGCGTCGGGCACGGGCGAGGGCGGCGCCGACCTGCCGCCGATTCCGGAACTGGAACGCATGAAAGGCGTCGGCGATACGCTCAATGGCCGCTTCGTTCTGGAAGAGTGCGTTGGCTTCGGCGGCATGGGGATGGTCTACAAGGCGCTCGACCTGCGCAAGCTGGAAGCCTCGGACCGCAAGCCGTATATCGCCATCAAGGTGTTGAACGTCCAGTTCCGGGGCCATCCGAAATCGCTGATCGCCCTGCAACGCGAGGCGCGCAAGGCACAGGCGCTGGCGCATCCGAATATCGTGGCGGTATACGACTTCGACCGCGACGGCTCGATGGTTTACCTGACCATGGAATACCTGGTCGGCCAGCCGCTGAGCCGCATCCTGCGCGCACCGGATTTCACCGGCATGCCGCTCGACGAGGCAATGCCGATCATCACCGGCATGTCCAATGCGCTGGCCTATGCGCACCAGCGCGGCTTCGTGCATTGCGACTTGAAGCCGGCGAATGTTTTCCTGACCGAGCGCGGCGATGTCAAGGTGATCGATTTCGGTATCGCGCGGGTTTTCCAGAAGACCGAGGAAGACATGGACGCCACCGTTTTCGACGCCGGTAGTCTCGGCGGATTGACGCCAGCCTACGCCAGCCCGGAAATGCTGGAGCACCGCGTACCCGATCCGCGCGATGACATCTATGCGCTGGCGTGTATCACCTGTGAGCTGCTGACCGGCCGCCATCCCTTCGACAGGATGTCGGCTGCCCAGGCGCGCGGCACCGGCATGAAGCCGCAACGGCCGAAGCACCTGAGCCATCGGCAATGGCGGGCGCTGAAGAATGCACTTTCCTTCGAACGTGAGACCCGTACCCTGACGGTGATGCAGTTCTTCGACGATATCCGCGACAGCCGACGCGTGCCGGTGCGGATCGCGGCGGGGGCGGCGGCCGGTGTGCTGGCGCTGCTCGTGACGTTTGGCGCGAGCTGGTATGTCGGACACCGCAATGCAGACGGGGACGGTCAATCCGCGGTAGATACAGCCTCCGATACCGCGGCCAATGAGCGTCCGGCTGCGACACCCGGCATTGCCTCCCGCGCGCCGGTGCCATTCGAGCGGCCGCCAGTTGCGCCGCCGCCGGTCACGCAGGCAAGACCGGAGAACAGCCTGCCGCCGATCGCCATGACTGCGGTAACGCCGGTGCTGGGCCGGGTTCCGTGTTCGGCCCTGACCGCGTCGGTTGCGGAGCATACGGTAAATGTCGCCGGCTTCCTGTCGCAGGACTTCGGGGCGGAACGGCTCACGGCGCAATTGGCCCGCATCGCCGGCGTGCAGAATGTCGCGCTGAACGTGAAGCCGGTCGCAGAAAAATCATGCAGCATGCTCGGTGTGCTCGGGCCGTACTGGCTTGCAAGCCGGCAGTCCGGCGCAACCATCCGCACCCGCGCCACCGGTGGGCAGATCGCGGAAGGCGAGCCGCTGATCGTCGATGTGACGACCCCGAATTTCACGACCTATGTCTACGTCGACTATTACGTTCTCGATGGCGGCGTGGCGCACCTGCTGCCGAACGTACGGGCCCGTGACAATCAGGCGCCGCCGTCCTACAGTGCAACCGTCGGCAGCTTCGGCGACTGGATCATTTCCAAGCCGTTCGGCACGGAAACGATCGCGCTGGTCACCACACCGCAGCCGTTGTTCAAGGGGCTGCGGCCGGAAATCGAAACCGGCAGCGCCTATCTGCGCGATCTTAAAAAGCAGTTACGCCAGATGACCGGAAAATACGGAGCGGATCGCGTCGCCGTCGATTTCGTGCAAATTAATACCGGGCCGAAAAAATAAATCACTGCACATTCCGCACGACGCGGAAGCCGTTCTGTGACTGCCGGACGTTGGCGTCGTACTTGAAGCGGGTGGACGAGGGCATGTAGGCGCCGCCCTCGCGCCAGGAGCCGCCGCGCAGCACGCGCACCCGGCAATCCGGTTCCTCCCACGAGCGGCCATCCGATGGCGCACGCTGATACGAGTTGTGCCAGCAATCGCTGACCCATTCCCAGACGCTGCCGTTCATGTCGAACAGGCCGGACGGATTCGGCGCGAACGAGCCGACCGGGGCCGGCGAATCGGCCTTCCACGGTTCGCCGCACTCCTTGCAGTTCGCCATGCCGGGTGTCATGCGTTCACCCCACCAGAAGCGGGTCCGGGTACCGCCGCGGGCGGCGTATTCCCATTCGGCTTCGGTCGGTAGCCGGTAGGGCTTTCCGGTCAGCCTGGCGAGCCACTGCACGTAGGTCTGTGCATCGTCCCAACTCACGTCACGCGCCGGCGTGTTGGCGGCGCGGGTCTTGTCAGAGGGGACTTGCTGACAGCCGCCGGCATCAACACAGGCGTTCCATTGCCCGACGGTGACTTCATATTTGCCGATGGCAAAGCCGTGATCGATTGCGACGCGGAAAGCCGGACGCTCCGTCGGATCATCGCTGTTGCTGCCCATCGTGAAGACGCCGGATGGCAGGATCACCAGCGTAGGACAGGTCTTGCAATCGGTCACTTCGGTCGCCGGTGGCCCGGGTGTGTAGGGTGCCAGCGTCGTGCTCTCTGACGGTGGCAAGGCTCCCATGCCGGGCGTGTAGTCGGGCTGTTTTGCAGCCTGGCGGGTTCGGCGCTGGCTCGACTTGCCCGTGGCCGCCGGCGGCGCCTGCGGTGCGCTGCCGGCGCCCGCCGCGCCAGATGCCGCAGATGATCCCGAGGTGGCTGGCGCAGCTGAACGGCCGCCTTCGCCGCTACCGCCGGCCGCGGGCGCCGGCAACTTGAGGCGATCGATCCGGGCCCGCGCCAGCCCTGCAAACCGGCCTTTCGGATAGGCCTGCAGATAGGCTTCGTAGTCGCCTGCATGACGGCTGTCCTTGATCGATTCCCAGAAGCTCAGTTCATAGGTTTCGGCACTGTCCTTGGGGAGCACGCCTGCAGCAGCGCCGCCGCCGAGGCATGCGCCAATCAGGATCATCAGGAGAAATTTTCGGGACACGGCAAGCCTTGGTAATTTCTATAGATTAGCCGATTCCACGCTGCATGCAATGCATTCTGCATCATGCGGCCGGCATCGCATTTCGAGGAACTGCGCGATATTTTGCATGCGGTCGAAACGCGCCGGTATTCGTGCTTTTCGATGGCCGCCTCGACAACAACAGTTGCGTGCGCCAGTGCCTTCGGCGGTTCACGCGGTCATCCATCCGGAGCTTAAGCTGCCGCACGCGCCCGTTGCTGACAAAGAGCAAAACCGCGTCAATCCGCGGCTGATGCGATGAACTCTCCGCCTCGGACGTGTCAAACACCAACGCAGGCACGACCAGATTCACTTGCTGTCGGTTTCGGACCAGCCGCCTGTTCTCGAGAGGATTCGCATGTTGCATGCAGCAGACCTGAAGACATGGCGACGGCAGCCTAGGCAGGGCGACGGATGTAAAGCCGCGAACCCAAGTCGGCGTTCGATTGCAAGCGCGCTTTTCGCCGCATCGACGATCGTGCTGTCGGTCGCTCTGGCAAGCCTTTGCGTGCAGGTGGCGGCAGCCACG
>JACMOV010000104.1 GCA_014377845.1 Herminiimonas sp. | reverse complement strand
ATGAGATTTCCCAGAGCCTTGAGCTCTTTGAAGGGTCGTTCGAGACCAGGACGTTGATAGGCTGGGTGTGGAAGTGCAGTAATGCATTAAGCTAACCAGTACTAATTGCCCGTACGGCTTGTCCCTATAACCTTAGCAGGTGCAGAGATAAGAATACGCGTTGCTGTTTGTTGTGAATACAAATCGCTACCTAATTAACAAATAAAGCTTTATACTTCTTCCAGATTCCAGGTCGTGCTGCCCCACAGGGAGCATGTACCAGTACAAGTTATGCCTGATGACCATAGTAAATCGGTACCACCCCTTCCCATCCCGAACAGGACCGTGAAACGATATTACGCCGATGATAGTGCTGCAACCAGTGTGAAAGTAGGTCATCGTCAGGCTTGTTATAAGGAAAAAACCCCCGCAGAAATGCGGGGGTTTTTTTTCGTCCTGATTTTATACTGCAGGGTTTCCCGACGCAGAATCCGCGCTCGATATCGGCTAACGATTTATATCGTTTAACAACTTCTGCGGGTGTCAGGTCGATCTTGTTGGTGACCAGCAGAAGCTTGCCATCCATCGCCTACGCGCACGTCGCCATCCGCTTCCTCCTTTCTGCTGGGATAGGCTTTAATCCGGCTGCTCCACCACGTAGCCTTTGGCCTGCAATGCAGCGATCATTCCGTCGGGGTTGAGGATTTGCGATACCGGCAGAATCGCAAACGTCGACTGATTCTTGCCGAGGGCTTTTTCCGCCGCCGCCAGCCAGCTGTCGCGCATGCGCTGTTCCAGCGTCGCTGTGCCAGGCAACGATTTCATCGCCGGGCTATTGAACACGGCTGAATTGCAAGCCGATTCCTGGTCCGGATAGCTCAGCTTGCGCATCAGCTCGACGTCGCCGATCGACCAGGCATTCGCGCGCGTGCGCATCGCATCCAGGTCCACCTCGAGCCGGTCGATCGTTTTCGTAAAACACGCAAGGTCGTCGAGCTGCGACTTCTTGAATTCGTGCAGGACGCCACGCGGATTGTCGAGCGGCAGGCTGATGGCGGTCGGCGTATAAGCGAGCTTGTTCTTCTTTGAAATCTGCGTGATCGTGGCGATGACGTCCCCGTCGCCGCCAAGCCTGGCGTGGGCCAGGGCCTTCTGGAACAGCACCGGTGCCGCAAAGATCGGCCGCTCCGTCTCGATGCCGGTATCGTCGCCGATGTATTTCTGCTTCAGCACCGTCCAGCGCGCATACACGTCCGCCGGCACCACGTCCTGCAGCCGCGCGCCATCGGGATTGTTCTTGATGCCGATCGCAAACGGCAGCGCCGTCACCAGGTTGAACGCTTGTGCCCATCCCACGCCGATGCTCACGCCTGGCGCGCCGAGAAACTCCTGCGATTGCGCCAGCACTGTTTCCACCTGTTGCGATCGCCACACCATCTTGACTGGCAATGGTGAATAGGTGCCGAAGATCCACAGCACGTGATTGTCCCTGGACGCCTTCCACAAACCCGGTCCGGGGCGCTTGCCGACAATGAGGATCTGCTCCGGGGCAGCATCGAGCGCGGTTTGACCCCATGCGGGCGTAGTCAGCAAAGAGAAGCATAAGGACAGGACAAAAAAATTACGCATCGCAACTTTCAAAAAGATCGAATGGCAATGTTATTGGCTTGCCAGCCCGTGGCCGATCGACACCGCAGCCTTGCCCTGCTCGCGGCACAGCCTGGCGATCAGCCGCATCAGGCTGACCTGGTGCGCCAGGTCGAGCGCATTGGCCGGTTCGTCCAGCAGCAGCAACGGGGTATCTTGCGCCAGCATCGCCGCAATCGCCACGCGCTGGCGTTCGCCGCCCGACAAACTGCGCACGTCGCGCTGCGCCAGAGCGGCCATGGCGATCACGTGATCGTCGCTGTCCTCCCAGTAACGCCCGGCCTGGTACGGATGGCGCGCCGCCAGCACGGTCTCGGGCACTCGGTACGAAAACGCATCGCTGCACTCTTGCGGCAAATACGCCCGTTGACGCGCCAGTTGTTCGGGCGGCCAGCCGGCCAGCGGGCGGCCGCTGATGGTGACGACGCCGGCATCCGGTTCGCGCAAGCCGGACAGTGTGCGCAGCAGCGTCGTTTTGCCGGCGCCGTTGCGCCCGATGATGCACCAGCAGTCGCCGGCGTTCACCGACCAGTCGAGGCGCTCGACCAAGGTGCGCGGACCAACTCTCGGGCTCAGAGCCCGGGTGCTGATCATGCCTGGCGCGCAGTGCGAAAAAACTGCCGCATCGGATTCCTTCATTCGGGATGGCTTGAGGGCGTGCACGCCTGTTTTACGCGCAAGGGTGTTGGTCGAGAACGCGTGCGGCCGCCAAAACCTGGCAACTATAGGCTTTTGCGACAGACGTTTTTTGCGACAAACATGTCTTTTAGATAGGCGTCTTGCACAACTCCGGGTACCGAACCGGGGCGCCCGGTTCGCGCCGCACAACCGTGCGCGGCCAAACTGCGGCACAATTGATACTTCAACATGATCGCTTTATACAAACCGGGGCCGGGATGAACGAACAGGTGGCGAGGGACGTCGTGCTGGTGCGCGCGATCGAAATGATGGACCGCAAGCACGAGATCCTCAGCGACGACGACCGCATGTACGCCAGCCGCAGCGCCAGAGAACTGGCCGAGTGGCAGGCGTCCGACAGCAAGTTGGCCGTGACGACCGACCACTTCCTGCAGCAGCGCTCCGAACAGGTCCTCAAGCGCCTCGGCGAGCGCACGCCCGCCTTGCGCGCTTTTCTGCGCCGCGGCAGCGGCTGGACGGCCCTGTCGGTCGGCCTGCCGCTGCTCGCGTTGCTGTTCGGTGCCGGCGTCGACCGCATCAGCGACCCGCACCGGGTCGACCTGCTGTCGGCGCCGCTGCTGGCCATCATCGGCTGGAACCTGCTGGTGTACCTGGTGCTGCTCGCTTGGCTGTTCGTGACCGCGTCGAACGCCGGGCGTGCCGGCGCCGGCATCGTACGGCGCCTGGGCGCCGGCCGCGCCGCCTTGCCGCGCAAGCTGCACCCGCCATTGACTGCCGCGCTGGTCGAATTCATGGCCGAATGGACGCGCCTTTGCGCCAGGCTGACGCAGCT
>JACMOV010000103.1 GCA_014377845.1 Herminiimonas sp. | reverse complement strand
TCCAGCAGCAGCGGCTTGATGTGGACCATCGACTTGGTCGAAAAAAAGACGCGCACTTTCGGCAACAGCAGCGATTTGCCGGGCTGCAGTTCGACGACGACGCCGAGGCGTCCCGATTCCAGCCGCACGAGGGTTCCGACCGGATAGATGCCGATGCTCTTGACGAAGGCCTGGAACACCACCGGATCGAGATGGTCCGGCGTCCATTCGGCCATCCTGCGCAGCGATTCTGCCGGACACCAGCCCTGCTTGTACGGCCGGTTGGATGTGATCGCGTCGTACACGTCGCAGACCGCACCCATGCGGGCGTAGCGACTGATGGCGTCGCCCTGCAGCCGGTGCGGATAGCCAGTGCCGTCCATTTTTTCATGATGATGAATGCAGACGTCGCGTACGATCGCGCTGATGCCGACTGCCTCCTCGAGCATGCGCAAGCCAGCCGCGGGATGCTCCCGGATTGAGACGAACTCATCGTCCGTCAGCTTGCCCGGCTTGTTGAGGATTTCAGGTGGCACCGCCATCTTGCCGATGTCGTGCAGCAGTCCGGCGAGGCCCGCCTGGCGGGTCGTCTCATCATCGAGTCCGAGGTGGCGCGACAGCGAGATCATCAACGCGCACACCGCAACCGAATGCATGTAAGTGTAGTCGTCGGCAGTTTTCAGGCGCGCCAGGCCGATCAGCGCACCCGGGTTGCGCATGACCGAGGCGGCGATTTCCTCCACCAGCGGCATGGCGTTTTCCGTGTTGACTGCCTTACCCATGCGGGCTTCCTGAAACATCGAGGACACGGCCTGTTTGGAGGTCAACACGATCTTGCTGGCCCGTCCGAGTTCATCGTCCATCGAAACCGGTACGATGTCGGCGAAGGCCGCTCGCGGCACCTGGACCGCGGCGGCAAGCGCGACGCACGATGGCGCCTCGACGACATGCGCTGGCTCGGCGACAGCGACATCGTGACCTTTTTCGGTATCGATCCAGGCTTCCTTGATGGCGGCCGCATGGATCTTGGCAACCGCTGCCTCGTCTGCAAGCAAGAACGATTTTTGCCAGAATGGGCTCTCTATCCAGGTGCCGCAAAGCTCCTGGATGTACATGCCCGGTCTTAATCGTGTCGTCGTTATTTTTTTCAGCATTGCCGTTTTTTTATCTGCCGAATGACGGGCAGTTCCAATGTTTGCGGACCATTGTGCCACCTTTGATTCTTAGATGCGGGCAGGAAATTTCTTTTTAAACATTTTGCACACGTTGCATACATGGCATCATTCACGCTTCAAGCAACGGCCGCCACTTCACTTTCCAAATGCACTATCCCTTCCAATGACGCCAATCGCCGATGTTCCAACCCGCGCCCTCCCGCCTTCCGCCATGCCGGTGGCGGAGCTCCGCCCGATCGATTCGGCAGACGATATCGATGCGGCGCATTGTTTCGATGTCGTGATCGTGGGCGCCGGCCTGTCCGGCATCTGCGCCGCCTACCATCTGCAAAAACAGTTCCCTGCGAAGCGTATCGCGATCCTTGAAGGACGCGACGCCATCGGCGGCACCTGGGACCTGTTCCGGTATCCCGGTGTCCGTTCGGATTCGGACATGTTCACGCTCGGCTACAGCTTCCGCAAATGGGGTAGCGAGAAATCGCTGGCCGATGGCGCTGCCATCCTGGACTACATCCGGGCCACGGCCAAGGAATGCGATATCGAAAAAATGATCCGCTTCCGGCATCGCGTGACCGAGGCCTCGTGGTCATCGGCGGACGCCGCCTGGCGGCTCGCTGTCACGACCGGCGATGCGCACCGGGTCACCATGCGTTGCGGCTTCCTTTACATGTGCAGCGGCTACTATGATTATGAAAAAGGTTACCTGCCCTCCTGGCCCGGCATGGCGGAGTATGCAGGACAGCTGATCCATCCGCAGCAGTGGCCGGCCGATCTGGACTACCGCGATCGCCGGGTGGTGGTCATCGGCAGCGGTGCGACCGCAGTCACCCTGGTGCCGGCGATGGCGCAGACGGCCGCGCATGTGACGATGCTGCAGCGTTCGCCCACTTACATCGTGGCGCGGCCGGCATCGGACGGCATCGCCCGCTGGCTTCAGCGCGTACTGCCGGGTTCGCTGGCGCACAAGGCTGCGCGCTGGAAAAATATCCTCATCGGCACCTACTTCTTCAACCTGGCACGGCGCAAGCCTGATCTGGCCAGCCGCGCCATCATCAAGGGCGTGGCGATGCATCTCGGTCCCGATTACGACGTGGCGCGACATTTCACGCCGACCTACAAGCCGTGGGATCAGCGCCTGTGCCTGATTCCGGATGCCGACCTGTTCAAGTCGATCCGCGCCAACAAGGCGTCGGTAGTCACGGACGAAATCGACACGTTCACGCCGACCGGACTGCGACTGCGCTCCGGTGCGCAGCTCGACGCCGACATCATCGTCGCTGCGACCGGTCTGAAGGTGCAGCTATTCGGCGGCATGAAGATCCTGATCGATGGCAGGCCGCGCGACGTTGCCGAGGCGCTGTCGTACAAGGGCATGATGTTCAGCGACGTGCCGAACCTGGCGGCCGCGTTTGGCTACACCAATGCATCCTGGACGCTCAAGAGCGAGCTGACCACGCACTATGTCTGCCGGTTGCTGCGTTACATGGATGCGCATGGCTTCACGAGCTGCAGGCCGGAGCGTGGCAGCGAAGGCGCCTCGGATACCTCGTCGCTGCCACTGACCTCCGGCTACGTGCAACGCGCGCTCGGCGTGCTGCCCAAGCAGGGGGCGGATCACCCCTGGAAAACCTACCAGAATTATTTCAAGGATATCTGGGCAATCCGGCTGGCGGCCGTCAACGATGGCGTCATGTGTTTCGAAAATCGCGCCACGCCGGCTGCGACCGCCTGACACGACCCGATCCCCTTCCCTTCCCACTACAACAAGAAAGCAAGCTGCATGGCCAACATCATCGTCGCAATCGTGTGCGTGCTCCTGGCGATCGTCTTCGTTCTGGCGGTCTTCAACGCATTGACCGCTGCCAAGATCGAAAAAGGCTTTGTGCCGCCGGGCGCCTTTGTCGATGTCGACGGCACGCGCATCCATTACCTCGACCGCGGCACCGGCCCGACGATCGTGATCGTGCACGGCCTGAACGGCCAGCTGCGCCACTTCACGCATTCGTTGCTGGCGCAGCTGACGGATGAATTCCGCATCATCCTGCTGGACCGTCCCGGCTCCGGCAACTCGGCGCGGCTGGCCAGCGGCACCGCCGGCGTGCGCGAGCAGGGCGACCTGGTGGCCGGTTTCATCGCCAAGCTCGGTCTGGATCGGCCGCTGCTGGTGGGCCATTCTCTCGGTGGCGCGGTTGCTCTCGCGGTCGCACTCGACCATCCGGAATGCATCCGCGGCCTGGCGCTGATCGCACCGCTGACGCAGGTACAGACCAGCGTGCCGCCAGCCTTCGCGGCGCTGGCGATGCCGTCGGCGGCGGTGCGGTGGATATTCAGCCGGACGTTGCTGGTGCCGCTGTCGATTGCGGCCAGCAAACGGACGCTCGAAACCGTGTTCGGACCCGATCCGGTACCGGCCGATTTCGGCACGGCGGGCGGCGGCTTGCTGAGCCTGCGGCCCGACAGCTTCCTGGCGGCCTGCGACGATCTGATCGGTGTGCGCGATGACTTGGCCGGCATGGTCGCGCGCTATCCGTCGCTGACGATGCATGTCGCGATCCTGTATGGCCGGGGCGATCGCATCCTTGACTGGAAGATCCACGGCGAGTCGATGCTCGAACAGGTCGAAGGCGTGCGACTCGACGTCATCGACGGCGGCCACATGCTACCGCTGACCCATGCCGTCGCGACCGCCGGGTTCATTCGTTCAGTGGCGGCGGCGGTGGAATCGTCCTGAATGCAGTCGTCGATCGCGGCCGTGCCAGGCCTCGGGCACATGGCGCAGCAGGTCCGACGGGCGTGACGCTGCTGCGGCAGGCACCGTCAGAACGCGTGCCGTACACCGACGTTGAACGCGATGCATCCGGTGCCGGCATCGGTGGCATTGCCCACCGTATAGGCAGCACCGTTACGATTCTTGATGTGTGCATAGGCCGCATAGAAATCGGTACGTTTGGAAACCGCATAGCTTGCGCCGACGCCGATCTGGTTCGCATCCCGATTGGCCAGGTTGCGGTCATCCTTGTGCACGTACGACGCCATCAGCGTGGTCGCGCCGAAGGGTGCGGAGACGCCCAGCAACGCATCGCGGCTGTCGGTCGACGCCGTCGATGGCACTGCGGCGCCGTACGGATTGTCGGCATTCCAGAATGGCGAACTACCCGCGCCCTTGTTGACGCCGTAACCGGCAAAGACGGTTGCAATACCGAGGTTCACATTTCCTGCCAATAGCGTGTTCTTCGCGTTGCTGCTCTGCGAGACGACTGTTGCGCTGCCAACCGTTGTCGTATTCTTGTTCTCATGCGCCAGGCGAACCGTCACCGGCCCATTGACGTAGCCAAGTGCGCCACCGTAGCTGCGGTTTGCGCTCTGGTTGCCGGCGGTCTCGCCGAAGCCATACGCCACGGTGCCTGTCAGGCCGCCCACGGTCGGGGTTGCATATTGAATCGTGTTGTCCATCCGGCGTGCGGAATAGCCGACCAGGTTACTGGCACTGCCGGCCATGCCGCCCCTGAACGGATCGGCGACTTCGGTGATCGTCAGGTAATCGAGATTGTATTGCCGGCCAAGGGTGACGGTACCGAAACCGCCATTGACACCGACGAAGGCCTGGCGTCCGAATAACGGCCCGGCGCCACCACTCTGGTCGAGACGTCCGGTATCGACTTGAAATCCGGTTTCGAGAACGAACAGCGCCGCCAGGCCGCCGCCGAGGTCTTCATTGCCGCGAAAGCCGATGCGCGAGCCGGAGGCGACGCCACTACCCAGCTTCGGGTTGTTGCAGCCGTTACAGCTACGGTCGACCACGAGGCCTGCATCGACCAGGCCATAGAGCGTGATCGAGGTTTGCGCCTGCGCGCAGGTGCCGATTGCGGCGAGTGCGGCCAGTGCAAAGATTGATTTTTTCATGTGCGTTCCTGATAAGACGTTTTGTAGACACGGTAGTACAAGCGTTGCACTACCGTTACGGTCGTGAGCAGTGCGTGATCAAGGCACGGCGGGCGGCAACGTCACCGTGTTGGCCTGCAGGGTCACCGAAGCAATGCGGGTCAGCATCCGGCCAATGACCGTTGCGCCGGTATTGAGCGAGATCGCCTGATCGGCCAGGATCGTTCCCTTGAAACTGGAATTGACGCCCAGGGTCGCGGAGCTGCCGACGGCCCAGATGATGTTCGCGGCCTGTGCATTACCGGCCAGGATGATCTGGCTGCCGGTGCCGGTGATGAGCGTCGACGACATCTTGAAGATCCATGTCGCGTTCTTGTCGCCCTGGGCATCGAGAATCAGTTGACCTGAACCGTTGATCCCGGACGATGACGAATTGACATACAGACCAGGAGCAAGCGTCAGGCCCGCCAGATCGCCCGGAAGTGAAATCGCGTTGAGCGAACGGCCCTGCGCATCGTTGTAGGCAGTTGTCAGATCGAGCTTGGCCTGCGCCGCAGTCGGATCGGCCGCATGGATCGTACCGATGACGATACCCGGCGGGAAGCCGGTAACGGTTGCCGTCGGACTGGTGCCGAGGTCACCGGTGATGATGGTATTGCCGGTGTTGGTGACGCCGGCGCCGCTGAGGATCGCAAAGTTCGCTGCAGAGCGCAGGTTGACCGGGCCGGGACCAGCGCTGGCGATTGGCGCAACATTGGCCGCCGTAAAGGTCCAGACATAATCGCTCGGCGCTGCGCCTTGATTGCCGAACAGCTGGTTGTTTGCCAGATCAGTGACCGCCTTGGAAATGGTGGCGGTGTAGACCGCGCCTGCGGTCAGATTGGCGGCAGGCGTGAATGTCGCGGTCGTCGTCGCGCTGTTGTAGGTGACGCTGCCGGGGACGACGGTTGCGCCCTGCTTCAGGCTGAAATTCGCCGGGATGATCTTGAGCGGATCCATCGCCTCGCTGAAACTGGCGTTGACGATATGGTTCAACGGTACGTCGGTGGCGCCATTGGCCGGGTCGGTCACGATCACGGTCGGTGGTGCGGTGTCCGCCGCGGTCGTGCCGGGCGCCCCACCGGCCACACCGCCGGTAGCGCCGCCTGCAGCTGCATTGCCGCACCCGTCACAGCCGCCACCGCATCCTGCCAGAAATGCAGTCAACAACAGCGCGGACAACCACGTCAACGGCTGCACGTAAGTTCGTAGCTTCAACATGTGAATCTCCAGTGTTTCACTGTCACGCAGGCATGAAAGGTTTCAAAACCGTCGACAGCGAAAAATGCATCTGGAGAGACTTATACACTTTCCATCAAGAAACTATGTGCGCCATCGAACTTAGGGGAAATACAGCTGCGAAAAGAGACAATCAGCACGAAAGAAATTGCGTTTTCCGGGTAAAGCGGCTACCCGCGAGCCAGTTTCATGTGCGGCGGCAGCAGAATCGACGCCATGATCAGGCTCGCGCTGCAATCGACCAGCCAGTCCGACACCGCCGCCGTGCGGTAGGGGAAAAAACTTTGGACGCATTCATCCAGCGCGCCCATCACCACCACGATCAGGAACGCCTGCATCGATTGCGCCAGTGGGCGACGGTCGGCACCCGTGGCGAGCAGGAAGGTGATGATCGCGTAGGCGATGGAGTGCAGCACCGGTCCCGAGGCGAACGTACCGATCTCCTCGCGCGCATGCGGCAACGATCCGAGAATCAGGATCAGGAAATAGAGGACAAAAGCGGTGCGAAACCGCATCCTGCGCCGGGCCGGGCGAAACAGCGTTTGTATCAGGATTGATTGCATCGTGTGGTGCGCAAAAGACCTGGATTATCGCTAGGCTGCGCGACGACCTCGCGGAAAGGCACCGACGTTTCAACGGAAAACAGGCAGTGAAATGCGCGGCACCGCGCATCCGCCAGTGCATGGCGGACCGATACTGCTGAACATGGCCAGCCGGCCGCTTCCCTGATTTCCCTGATCTCGAAAGAACAACGTGAAGTACATCGCCCCAGCACTTGCCCTTGCCTGCGCGCTCGCTGCCTGCCACAAGGAAGAGGTTCCATCCCATCCATCGAAATCGGATGCCGTCGTCCTCATGAAGCACGACTCGGTCGCCGCGCCTGCCACCACAATCCCTGTTCCCGATGCGGCCATGCCGCCGCAAGCGCCTTTGCCGCAGCCAGGAAAAACGGTCGCGGCCAGCGGCTCCTCACAGGCCAGCGCGGTGCAACTGAGCAAGGAACAGGAAAGCAGCGCCATGCCGCTCGCCGGCCAGGCCAACAATCATTCGACACCCGCACCCACTGTGCCGGATCAGGCGACGGACCTCAAGAAATAACGTCACGTCGATTTGGCTAGAAGAATCTATTTGGCCTATTGAAATACGTTCTAAGCTGGTTGAATCACGCGATCGCGTGCGTGCAGAAGTAAATGTTCCAGTAAAAGCTTTTTAAATGGAAACTTTTAGTACTGTATGGTAATTTGGCAATCAATTAAAACCATGCCAGATAACCAACAGGGGACAACACGATGGCCGCGCTTTTCAACTTCATTGTAGGAATCATCGAGCTGGTATTTTTTCTGGCCGTCGTCGTGGCCGTCATCGCATTTTTTGGTTATAACAAGCTGCGTTCCCTGGCAGAAGGCGTCAAAGAAGCCGAATCGAATATCGGCGTTACGGTCAACAAGAAGATCTCGCTGATCAACCAGTTGATCGATATTGCAAAAAGCTTCCAGAATAATGAAGATCTGGTACTCCTGAAGATATCGAGCGACATGTCGCTGGCAAATCTTTCAGCGGTTCAGCAGCAGTCGAGCATGGCGCTGGCGACGGTGGCCAGCATGGGGGACCGCTATCCGGACATGAAATCGAATCAGAATTACCAGCGGCTGATCGATAGCGTGCAAAAAGTGGAAGACCAGATCGAATCCCAGCGCCAGCGCTACAACGCGGCGGCAAAAATCTACAACATCCAGCGCACCAGCATTCCGCACGTGTTCTACTCCAAGGTCATTGGTTTTGGCGGCGCGCCGTATCTCGACTTCCAGTCCTCCGAACCGCAGGACGGCGGCATGTTGAAATCATTCGGCAGCGATGACGGCGAGCGCCTGAATGCCCTGCTCTCGAGCGCCGGTAGCCGCGCGCTTCACGTCGGCAAGGACATGGGCGCGCTCGCGGTCGGACATGGCAAGCAGCTCCTCGGCTCGGCGCAGGTAAAACTGGCGCAAATGCGCACGGTGGAATTTACTTATCTCGATGCGGCCAAGAATCCGCAGGGGCCAGTCACCATGGACGAATTGAAGCTTCTGTTCGCGCAGTCGCAGATCACCGAGGACACCCCGGTACTGCAAGCCGGTGGCGGCCAATGGTCTACCTTCCAGAGCGTGACGAGCGAGACAGTGAAATCGGTGTAATGAGGAGCCGTCTTACCGCTGCGCCGCCACCGGATGACGGCGAATCAACTGTTGCTATAACCGCCTCCTAATTTGCAAGCGCCTGTCGAATCACCTTGCGCGCCTCCATCGCATACCCGGCCACGAGCAATGCCGACGCTGTCTTGAACGTCTGCTCTGCCGAAGCCGGATGTGCAGTCTTGTTCAGGCCGTCGATTTCGGCGCGTGCGGCTGCATAGGTCGCTGCACTGACGACCGTGAATTGTCCGCTTGCCGTTTCCGGACCGGCCTTCATCACCCATTGATAGTGACCATCCGGCGCAAGCTTGCCGGCCGGGATGGCGAGCGTGGGCTTCAGCAGCTTTGTCTGAAAGATCACGGCGCCGTCTCGCGAGAGCGCAAAGGTCGCTCCGACCTCGTCCGGCGTAATCGGCACATCCATGACCAGGGGTCCGTCCGGCATGGCGACCAGACCGGAGGGCAAGGCATTCTGGATGCTTTCCAGCGCGTCGCCGAATCCCCGCGAGCGGCCCGCCCGGACCCGTTCGTCACCGGCCAGCATCACGCCGATCGCGTGGAACAGGAAGTCGCCGCCGCCGGCGCTGCCCGTTGCAAGCCGTCCCGCATCGGCGGTGCGCTTGACGATGCGACCGTCGGCATTGCGATTGACGATCTGGACGCTGCCCGAGACGACCGTCAGGCGTTCGCATTTGGTATCGGTGATCCACGCGGATGGCGTAAACATCTCTCCGGAGTCGCGCACCACCCGCGCATCGGCATCGACACCACGGTAGACGCACTCGACGGCGGTGGCCGCATTGCAGAACAGCAGCGCGGTTGGCGCGCACAGGATCAGTCGTTTCAGGATTGCTCGCTTCAAGTGGACTCCATCGATATCTGGGTTGTGGTCGGCGGCTTCATCGTGGCCAGAATGCGATTGCCAGGAAAATCGCCGCCAGCGGCAGCTGCGCAATGACCGATCCCGGGTGCTCGATCAGGAGCTCCTTGAAGGCACCTGGCTCGCGCTTCTGGTTACTCAGGTGCGGTTCGAGGGCGTGTTCGCGTGCGCCGTGCTCGTGCCCGTGCCCGTGCTTCTCATTACCCTTGGCGGCGGTGTGCCGCAGCGACATCGCATGCAGGAACATGCCGAGGATGATCGGCCCAGGATTGATCCACCAGCCTTCACGCAAAAACCAGTGGGCGAAATAAACAGCGGCCGCCGCGAGCGCGCATGGGATCACCCAGGTTGCAACCAGCCAGATTCGGTTTGCCAGCAGCCCAAACACCGCATCCGTTCGCGCACGACACAGGCTTTTCCTCTTGCCGTTTATGCCAAACATCGGGTCTTTGGCGGTCATGACCTGTTGCCAGTGGCCCTGCACGGTCCTTGTGCGATCCCCGTACGATTCCCACGCTTTTCCGAAAAGGAAACCAAGAATGACGCCCAACACGATATCGCCTGCAAGCACGCCAAGCCGATGCACTTCGCTGGTTATCATGGCCAGCGACGTATAGGATGCGGCATGCATGTACAGGCCCTGGACCGGGCCCTGTGCACTTTCGAAATTGTCGCCGACGTCGTAGCTGCCGCCCACGAATACCACCGGGCCGAGCGCGGCTGTGCCCGCCACGCCCGCATGTCCATCGGCCAGCACCACATCGCTTGTCGTCGGAATGAAGTTACGCATGGCGACCGCGGCCGGATGCAGTGGCACGGTTTCACGCGGCTCGGGCTTCGACTCTCCCGGTTCGGAAGCGGGCAGACGGGCCGTGTCAGCCAACGCATGCTCCGACTGCGCGTGCTCGGCCGCTTCGCAAATCTGGTCCGCCAGGTTCGGGCTCGCGTGCGCGGGGCCGGCCGTCGGCGCGATGCGAGGTCGTGACGCGAGTTGCAGGGCAATCGCCGCCAGGCTCGGCGTATTGATGTCGATACGCGTCACCGCCCCCATGCGTTCGGTAATCAACGGACTCGCGAAATGCACGCCGTCGGCGCAGCGCGCGCGAATCCATTCGAGATTGACGTTCGCGTCCGACGGGTCCGGCAGCACCAGGGCGATCTGCATGCCGGACTGCACCAGTCGTTTGAGCAACTGATCCAGCGCGCGCGGCGCATCGCGTTCATAGATCGCGGGCGAGACGTCAATATCGACTGCAAGGATTTCGGGATGGCGACGGGAGATCGCCTCGAGCAGTTCATGCAACCGGTCACGATCGAGCGGCCGGCGTTCCTGGAACACCGCCGAGAATGCATCGGGCGTGATGTCGACGATCCCGGGCCGGTAGCGCTTGCCGGGATCGCTCTCCGGCGACCCCGAGCCGCTGGCGCCGGCGCTCACCCGCAGCATCGCGCCGTCGAGCCACTCCAGGAGGTGGCGCGTTTCGAGCGCCTGCATCATCGAGGCCAGCATGACCGCTGCGATGAAATGATGCAGCAGGTGCGTACCATGCTCGTTCCAGCCTTCAGCCAGAAAGCGGCGCACGCGCACGATCATCGTGGTGCAGGACGGAAGTAGAAGTCACCCGTGAGCGAACTGACCTCGGTCGGCTTTTGCTGGTTCTTGGTTTCGCGCTGGACTTCGGCACGTACTTTCTTGAAGACGTCTTCCAGCTTCTGGTTCGGATTCTGGATTTCGCGAACGAAGTACTTGGTGAAGACGCTGTTCTTGCCGCTGCCGTCGACGGCGGTCTGGCCCGGACTCGTCGCAAAGGCGATCAGCGAGCCGGCCGGCGGCGTGCGGATCGGCGCCAGGCCGCCGGTCAGCGAGCGGGTCTCGCCGGGCAACGGGTTGTCGCGGCAGGCGTCGAGCACCAC
>JACMOV010000102.1 GCA_014377845.1 Herminiimonas sp. | reverse complement strand
GTCAGCACCGCGTCGATCGACTCCAGCAGGTCCCGCTGGTAGAACTGCCGCGCCGACAGGTTGACCGAGACCCGCAGAAACCCGAGCCCCGCATCCTGCCACGCCTTGATCTGCGTGCAGGCCGTACGCAGCACCCAGGCGCCGATCGGCACGATCAGGCCGGTCTCTTCGGCAAGGCCAATGAAGCGGCCGGGTGGCACCATGCCGAGCGCCGGATGCTGCCAGCGGATCAGGGCTTCCATGCCGACGATGCGGCCGCTGCGCAGATCGACCTGCGGCTGGTAATGCAGGATGAATTCGTCGCGCTCCAGCGCCAGCCGCAAGTCGCCTTCGAGGCGCAGCCGTTCGAGCGCCTGTTCGTTCATCTTGGCCGTGTAGAACTGGAAATTGTTGCGGCCGGTCTGCTTGGCGCGGTACATCGCGATGTCGGCATGCTTGATCAGGGTTTCCACGTCCTCGCCATCGACCGGATAGGACGACACGCCGATGCTGCAGGTCAGGAAGAATTCATGGCCTTCGATCGACAGCGGCTGCGCGATCGCATCCATCACGCGTTGCACGATGAGGGTCGACAGCGCGTTGTCGTTGCCTTCGGGGAGCAGCAGCACGAACTCGTCGCCACCCAGGCGCGCCACGGTATCGGTCTCCCGCAGTGCGCCCTGCAGCCGTTCCGCCACCTTCTTGAGCAGCTCGTCGCCGGCAAGATGGCCGAGCGAGTCGTTGATGAACTTGAAGCGATCCAGATCCACGAACAGCACCCAGATCGGATGCCCGGCGCGGGTGGCGTGTGCAATCGCCTGGCCGAGGCGGTCGCGCAGCAGGTTGCGATTGGCGAGACCGGTCAGCGGATCGCGATTGTTCTGGAACTGGAGCGCCGATTCCGCAAGCCGGCGCGCGGTATTGTCATCGGTCAGAAGCCGGTTGGCGACGCTCAATTGATGGGTGCGCTGGTCCACCAGCGTGCGGATGCGGCGCGCGCCGGGCGTCAGCGCATGGATATACGCTGCCGCGCCCAGCGAAATCAGGATGCCGCCAATCAACGTCAGGATCGAGCCCGGGTACGACACGCCGGACCAGCCGCTGCGGGCGCTAACCACGATCGTCCAGGGCTTGCTGGCCACATCGATTCGCCGGCGCAGCGTGCGTGCATCGTCGATGGGCAGCCAGCGCGCCAGATCGATCATGGCGGGACGCATCAACGTGCCCTGGTCGGTGAACGCCATCTGCGCTGCGTCGGTGCCATCGCCGGCATAGACGGCGATGCCGATTCCAGAGGACTTCAGCAAGCCATTTCCTGCCAGGATCTTCTCGACCAGGCCGTCCGCCTTGAGCACGACACCGGTGTCGCCGATGACTGCTGCCCGCCGCTGCGCCACCGTGTCATGTGCAGCACCTTTGCGGTACAGCGGCATCAGCACCAGGAAGCCGCGCCGCGCCTGCGCCAGGCGCACCATGCCGGTCGCCGCCGGCAGGTCGGTGTCGACCGCACGCTGCAGGGCGGAGCGCAGTTCGGCATTGTTGGCGACATCGAGACCGAAGGCAGGCTCGTTACCTTGCAGCGGCTCGATGAAATCGACGACATTGTGCAGTTCCTTGTCGGCTGCCGGCACCAGCACGCCGTCCTGCATCTCGGTCAACCGGAACCC
>JACMOV010000013.1 GCA_014377845.1 Herminiimonas sp. | reverse complement strand
GACCCAAATGGAAGCGATCGAAGCCCGTGGCAAAGGCAAGACCGTCAATGTCATCGTCGCCAAGCGCGAACTTAAGCGCGGCGACAAGATCAGTTCCGACAGCGTCGCCGTGCGACCGATTCCGGTCGACTACGCGCATTCGGCGGCGATCTCACCCGACTCGTTCGACCGCATCGATGGTCAGCCGCTGGCGTATCCCATCAAGCCTGGTGAAATGATTCTGTGGGGTCTAATGGAAGGAAAGAAAGTCCCGACGTTCTCTGCGCGTGTCGAAACCGGGCGACGTGCGATGACCGTGCCGGTCGATGAAATCAATTCAATTTCCGGCCTGCTGGAGCCGGGCGACCTGATCGACCTGATGGTAACGATCGACCAGAAAGGTCGCAAGGTTACCTTGCCGTTGCTGCAAAGCGTGCAAGTCATGGCAACCGGCCAGCAGGCGGTGGACGGCCCGCGCGAAGGCGAGCGCAAGCAGTATTCGACCGTCACCATCGACACCACACCCGATCAGGCCAAGAACGTCATCATCGCCCGCGACGCTGGCAAAATCACGGCCTTGCTGCGCAATCCCGACGACAAGAACCGCAACGGCGGCAATGCCGATATGGCGTCGCTGCTGGGGCGCAATAACACCGCCCTGGTCGGCGAGCGAACCATTCCGGTGCTGTATGGCGGCACCAAGCTCGACCCCGATGCGCTGGTGATGGGCGCACGGCCCCGTCCTGCGCTCGAGGCACCTGGGCAGTTCCCCGTGACCCCGCCACCGCAGGCCTCTACCCAGCAAGCCGCTTCCCAGCAAGCCACGTCCCAGCAGGCCGCCTTCGCGCGAGCCCTTTCTGCCAACTTGCCTTCACCTGCCGCACCGCGGTAACGATTTTTTCATCCGATATCAGAAACCGTGCCATGACCAATAATAAGAATTCAGTGTTGTCTTTGTTTTCCGCACCCCTGCCTTTATGGGTTGCACTGTCCCTTGCCGGACTTTCGTCGATGTCGATGGCGCAACCGGTGACCACCGCAACTGCAGCCGACGTCACCGCCGCTGCTGCTGCGGCAGCGGCGGAAAGACCGATGGCACCGCGCAATGCCTACGCGCCCAGCCTGACCCCGGTGCGACGTCAAAAGGCTGCGGTCAACAACCAAGCCTACGCACCGATCAAGAAGCAGGAAGATCAGGGCCAGATTCCCGAAGTGGAAATGTTCGTCGGTGAATCGCGCGTATTTCCGACGCCTAATGTTGGCCGCATCGCCGTCGGCAACGGCCAGATCATGACCGCGGCCGCACTGGACAAAAAGGAAGTAATCGTGTTCGCCAACGGCGCCGGCACGTCGTCGCTGTTCGTCTGGAACGAAGACGGCCGCTATCAGCGTATCAAGATCAACATCGTCGCCGGTGATACGTCGCGCATCGCCCGCGAAGTGGCAACGTTCCTGGCAACCATCCCGCATGCCAAGGCATCGGTGGTCGGTGACAAAGTGATCGTCGAAGGCGACAACCTGTCGGACGCCGACCTGGCCAAGATCGACATGCTCGAAAAACGCTATCCGCAATTGGTCAATTTCACCAACCGCGTCGGCTGGGAACAGATGGTCATGATGGATGTCAAGGTCGTTGAGTTTCCTAAAACCGAACTGCGCGATATCGGCTTGAAATGGAGTGCGGTCGGGGGCGCCACGCTCGGTGCCATCTGGTCGCCGCTGCGCTACGGGCCGCGCGCGCCGGGCGTGCAGTACACCGTCAATATCCCGTCCACGCAAAAAGGTCTGCCGATTACGTCGGCCGACGGCGGGACCGGCGGCGTGCCGCTGCTTTCTGCGCTCGGTGTCCTCAGCGGCGTCAATCTCGGCCTGAGCGCGCAACTGAATCTGCTCGAACAGAACGGCACCGCCAGCATCCTAGCCGAGCCGCAGCTGTCGGCGCGCAACGGCGCAAAAGCCAGCTTTCTGGCCGGCGGCGAATTCCCTTATTCCGTCTCGAACATTAATGGCGTGACGATCGTCTTCAAACCCTACGGCATCAAGCTCGATGTCACACCCAAGGTCGATCGCAACGGCGTCATCCGCGCCACCATCGTGGCCGAGGTCAGCTCCATCGACGCCTCGGTTACCACCACCGCCGGACCGGCGCTGCTGACGCGCAAAACCGATACCGAATTCAACGTCCGCAGCGGTGAAACCATCGTCCTGGCAGGCCTCTTGCAGCGCAACACCAGCACCGACATCGACAAGGTGCCGCTGCTGGGCGATGTGCCGATTCTGGGCGCATTGTTTCGCTCGAAGCGGTTCCAGAATAAAGAGACCGAACTGGTGGTTTTCGTGACACCGACCGTGGTCGATAGTCAGTCGCCGGGACTGACCGACCGGGTGGCGCGCACCACGGACCGGCTGGGAGCGCAGATGGGCAAGCAGCCGTACCTGAGCGAGCCGCTGCAGCCTGGCAAGGCCGCCGCCGACTTCAACCGCACCGCCGATGCTGCGCCACGGTCGGATGTGACCCCGGCCCCGGCCGCCAATGCCTCGACGCAAGCGGGTTCCGCATTGCCCGCCGTGCCGCCGGCGCGTTTCGCGGGCAGCCTGCTCCAGGTCGCCGCCGATGGCACGCCGCTGCGCGAGGAACCCGCTCGCGATAGCGCCATGCTTCTGCAATTAGGACGCGGCGCGATTGTCAGAATGGACGATGTGCTGGCCAAGGGCAAGGACTGGAACAACTGGCGACATGTGTCGGTCGGCGCCATCGAAGGCTGGATTCCGAGCAATGCGCTGGTTCCGCTGCGGCGCGACATGATGTTGCGGCCAGGACGTCGCAGCGATCCGGTGCATGTCGCCCGTCAAGGGCAACTGCTCGGTACGCAGGCGATCGCGTCGATCGTGATGCCGGCTCAGCCTGCGGTGGTCGATCCGACGAGCGGCGCTACCTCTGGTTTTATTGCGCAGCGTTACCGCGTCATCCTCGACGGACTGGCGCTGCGCGTCACGCCCGACGTCAATGCGATGACGGTCTTGCAGCTCAACAGCGGCAGCCTGGTCGAGGCTTTGCAGGAGCCGGTTCGCGGCTACTGGACTGCCGTGCAGGTCGGCGGCAAGCGCGGCTGGGTGCCGGTGCACTGGCTGATGCCCGTCGACGTGGCACTGGCTACGCCGTAATCGTACTTCGCAGCTGACTTTCAACCGGACCCATACCATGCTACTCATCGAAATCGAAAACCCCGACGGCGTACGCACCCAGTCGCAGGTACCGGACGAATCTGTCATCGGCAAGGCCGCGCGCAGTGAAATCCGGCTCGACAGCTGGCGTATCGGCAAGGAGCATGCGCGCCTGTTCAGAACGCCAGCAGGGGTGCTGCTGGAAGATTTTGGTACCTTCGCCGGCGTCGGCGTCAACGGCCGCAAGATCGATGTCCAGTACGGTCCTTTAAAAGCGGCCGACGTGATCGAAATCGGACCGTACAAGTTGCGCCTGCTCGACGCCGTGAAGGTGGCAGACATGCCGCAGGCGGCGCACCCGCAATCGCGCTCGAGCTCGGCGGAATACCGCAATCAGCGCGCCGCCAGCGAAATCCGGGAATCCCGACTGGCAGCAGGGCAGGTCCATGAAAAGCTGCTGCAGGAGCGGGCGGCCCCGGTCGAAAGTACGGTTGCAGCATCGACAGAGAATTTTCTGCCGATCGTGAGCACGCAACCGGAACTCAAGGAGCTCGAATTCCAGTGGCGCAAACAAATCCATGCCACGCTCCTCGACACCATGGACCTGCGCCGCCACGACACGCACAGCATGTCCGACGAAATGCTGCGCACCGAAACCGAACGCCTGATTCGCCAGATCCTCGAGGCCGCCGAAGACGAGATACCGCCAGAACTCGACCGCGACATGCTGTGCCGCCAGGTGCTAAACGAAGCG
>JACMOV010000101.1 GCA_014377845.1 Herminiimonas sp. | reverse complement strand
GTCTGCTTCAGACCGGGTTCATCCAGCTCGGCAATCCAGTTGTGGATGTTGCGAAAGGTCAGCACCATGTCGACGCTGCCCGCCGGCGCGAAGGACAGCTTCGATGGCGGGTCGAACACGGCGACATCGACCTTGCCGAAGGTGTCGGGCGCTGCCGCAAATTTCTTGATCATCCGCTGCCCGGACTTGCTTTCGTACGCATCGGTGGAGGCCGGGTCGTCGCCGGCTGCGATCAATCGTCCTTGCGGCTTGAGGTAGGGCCCGAGGATCTCGGTGTACCAGCCGCCGCCCGGCTTGAGCTCGACGACCGTCATGGTCGGCGCGATCCCGAAAAAGCGCAGCGTCTCCAGCGGATGGCGGGCCGGATCGCGCGCGACATTGGCCGCACTGCGCTGCGTGCCCGCGATTGCGGCCTGCAGACCGTCGTCGGCTGCGTGGGAAGCCATGGAAACGGCGAAAGAAGCGATGAGCGTGCAGGCCGGCAGTGCACGGGAGATGAATCGGTGCATCGTGGTTCCTTTGAAAAGAGGTGCGTCAGCCTAAAGCGACTGACGGCCTTGGAAAAAGAGACAAACAACATGGATATTTTCCATGGAAGGCTTTGGCATGGGAATCCGGCCGAACCACCAACCGTCTGTATGGCGGAATGACCCTGCCGGATCCGGCATGTCTTCGTCAAGAATGGCATAACTTGCTGGAAGCGGCCTGACGGATCGATTTCGGGTCCAGCACCATTATTCCTCACCCAACGACACGGCTAGTGGAGTCCGCGCGCACGCCACCGCTCGCCATCGACCAAGAGCATGTGCGGTACTGTCAGCGCAGCAAGTCCGACGAACAGAGACTGCATTACCCGCGCGTCGAGCGTCACGCCGGTTCGCCACGTCATTGCGGCGCCGAAGGCGACGATGCAGGCGATGGTGGGCAGGCTTGCAGAGCGCAGCAGCAGCCGCAGCGGCGATGCGCCGTCGGCGCTGGCGGTTTTCAAGATATGCCGCGGGCTGTGCATGACGCAGAAAAAAACCGTGAAGGCGACCAGCGGTGTGGCGATCATGGCCAGTGCGCCGGTTGCGGCCAGTTCCAGACTTGCCGACCGCTGCGATCTCGCCATGTACAGCACCGCAATCACGGTTGCGCCGAGCCATCCCCATCCGGTGATGTGCAGCAGCTGCACCAGGTCCGCTGTAACGTCGCCACTGACCAGTAAATCGAACAATTCCTGTACTGCGCCGGCATGCAGGACGGTCGGCAGGATGATGATCGCGCCGCCATAGACGATGCGGCAGCCGATCGGCACGCCGGGCGCCGGATCGCCTGAAAAATGCAGCGCCGACATCAGCAGGAATGCAGGCAGGAAGGCTGCCGGCGCCAGCAGCCACAGCAGCACCACCAGGCCGGCCGGTACCAGGTATGCCACCGCAAACAGCGCCCATTGCCACCAGTTCGTCACGCCATACAGCCGCCGGGCAAAGACGGTATCGAGCGCGCCGTGCGGTATGCCGAGCAACAACAGCGTGATTGCCAGCAGGACCAGCCCGCCGGTGCTGGGCGCGTTTCCCAGAAACGGCGTGACGGCCATCGCCAGCAGCGCCAGCGCACAATACACCTGGCCCTGCATTCGCAACGACTGCGCGATATTGTCTGGACGGGTAGCGCTCACCGGGCCGGCCCCAGCGCGCGCGCCAGCTGTACCAGGAACGGTCGGGCCGGCAGACCTGCGATCACGCCACAGCAGTCTGCAAGCGACGCGCGGTCGCTCAGGAAACGGATCACCCGCGCCGGGTCGGTATGTTCAAACAGACGCAGGAACAGGGCTGGCGCGATCTGCGGCCGGTTGCGCAGCACCGACAGGAACAGCCGATCCATCGCCCTGATCAGCAAGGGATCGGCGTCATGCCCGATCGGCGCATGGCGCAGCACCAGTTGCGCTGCACAGGCAACTGCCCATGACTGGATGCGCTGGAAGGCATACCCGCTGGCCGGCCGCGCAGCGCCATGCATCAGGCCGGCGCAGACCATGTTGGGCGATTGCGCAATTGCGGGCCTGGCCAGCCCCATCGGCAGCACGCCGGCTTCGGTCCGCACTACGGTGAAAACCCCGGCGCCGGTGCGTCGGGCAATCTGGCGGTCGAGGCGGGCGCAGAGCACGTCTGCCGCGATCGGCCGTCGGCTGAATGCCGTGACTTCCACCAATGCGCGCTGGGCCGATGTCGGCAGCACATAGGTAAAGAGAATGTCGTCCTTGCCTGCGATGTCGTCGCCGGTAAAATCCATCAGCATTGCGCGCGATGGATCGAAGACTGGCCTTGCAGTGTGGATTTCCCGGCCGACGAAGGATTGCCAGAGCAAAGAACGTGCGCTGCCTGGTGTTGCCTGCGGCCTGGTGTCGACCAGGAACCGGCCGCGCCGCACACCGGCGGTGGTCTCGACCGACCAGGCGCCATCGACATGGCGTGGCGCCGATACGACGCCGCTGCCGCGCTCCAGGATGATTGCCGGGTTGCCGGTAATGCCAGCCAGCGCGTGATCATAAAAAGCGCTCGATTCGATCATCCGGTAGGGCGTGCGGCCGCAGTCGACATCCGTCTGCCGCCCATCGGCGCGCACGCTCACCGACTGCCAGCGGTGCTGCGCGAGCGACGCCAGCGGCGCATCGTCGGCGGCCCAGAAACACCAGGTGCGGTCGTTGACATAGTGCGGGCGCGGCTCGACCACCAGCGTGGAAGGACAGCCGGCGCCGGAAGATGCCAGCTCACGCGCAAGGCTGAGGCCGGCGCATCCGCCGCCCAGGATCAGGACCTCGACGTCAGGCAGCATGCGGCGCCAGTGCGGGGAGGGCGGTGCCTGGGAGCCCGGCAAGTGCCGCATGCAGCATCGGGTCATGCCGCACACTGCGCGGATCAGGCCATGGGCCGGTCGCCGTTTGCCACAAGGCGCGGCCGGTCACCGCAATCTTCGCGCCACGCGACACAACCGTGCGCTCCTCCCAGCATGCGTAATGCCGGCGCGCCAGCGCGCGGCCGATCTGCCGGTACAGGCGCGCGGCCACCAGCACGCCAAGACGCGCATTGGCTGGCAGGTAGGCCAGGCCCTGTTCGCCGCTGGCATAGTAGCGCTCTGCATCCGACAGTAATGCCGCAAGCGTCGAGCGCAGCCGTGGATGCAGCCGTGCCACGGGAGCCACCAGCGCCTCGGGCGCGATGTCGCCGAGCAGGCTGGCCGGCAGATAGCGCCTGCCCATTGCCGCGTCTTCGCTGACGTCGCGGCAGATATTTGTCAGCTGCATGCCGATACCCAGGTCGATCGCATGCCGGAATGCGGTCGGGTCGTTCACGCCCAGCACGCTGCACATCATCAGCCCGACGGTGCCGGCCACCCGATAGCAATAGCGCAGGAGCTCGGTTTCATCGGCCATTCGCACTGGTTCCAGATCCGAGCGCACGCCGCGGATCAGTTCCAGCATGACGGCCAGATCGATCCGGCACTCCTGCATCAGCGCCAGGCCGTCTGCCACGACCGGATCGATCGCGCGGCGCGCGATGACTGCGTCCCGCACTGCGTCGAGGGCAATCCGGCCATGCCCGGCTGAGGGCGCATCGTCGGCCAGGTCGTCGAGGTACCGGCAGAATGCATACAGCCGCGTCGCATTGGCTGCATGCGTCGGGCCCAGCCACCGGCGGGCCCAGTGAAAGCTGCGGCCACGGCTGGCAAGCACGGCGTCTGCCGCGCCAGGCATCACCGGCGCCGGCCGGCCGGATTGCGCGGTGCTCATGTCGGCACCGCCGCAATCAGCCCGTCGATCACCTTGGCCGAACTCAGCACGCCCGGCACGCCGGCGCCAGGATGGGTTCCGGCGCCGACCAGGTACAGATTCCGGATGCCTTCGGACCGGTTGTGAAACCGGAACCAGGCTGATTGCCGGAACAGCGGCGCGACCGAAAAACCAGCGCCGTGCATGCTGCAGTAGTCATCCCGAAAATCCTCGGGCGTCATGAAGAATTCCGCGGTGATGGTTTCGCGCAGGGCGGGCAGGATGGTGTCGGCCAGCGCGGCGACGATCCGGTCGCGCAGGCGCGGCGCTTCCTTCTGCCAGTCGATGCCGGCCTGCAGGTTCGGCACCGGGCACAGCACATAGAAGCTGTCGCAACCGGCGGGCGCAAAGCTCGGGTCAGTGGCAGTCGGCCGGTGCAGATACAACGAAAAATCTTCAGCGAGCAGCTTGCGGTCAAAGATATCCTTCAGCAGTTCGCGGTAGCGCTCGCCCATCCAGATCGTGTGATGCGCCACCTCCGGATAGGTGGTCGTGGTGCCGAAATACAGAACGAACAATCCCATCGAATAATGGGCGCCTGCCAGCTTCATCCGGGTTGACGCTGCCTGCCGCCTGGCCGGGATCATGTCGGCGTAAAGATGCGCCGGATCTGCATTCGACACGACCAGATCGGCTGCCAGGGTTTCGCCATCGGCCAGCTTGACGCCAGTTGCGACCTGTCCGTCCATGGTCAGCGCGGCAACGGTGGTGCGCAGCCTTATTTCGATGCCCTGGCGTTGCATCAATGCACCAAGCGCGGCAGTGATCGCGCCGGTGCCGCCCATGGCGAAATGCACGCCGTAGGCGCGTTCGAGGAAATGGATCAGGCCATAGATGCTCGTGGTGTCGAACGGATTGCCACCGACCAGCAGCGGCTGGATCGAGAATGCCTGGCGCAGCTTCGGATGGCGCAGGTACTTGCACACCAGTCCCCAGACCGTGCGGTAGCTCTGCAAGCCGATCAGGCGTGGAATCTGACGCGCCATCGTCGCAAACCGATGGAACGGCGTGGCGGACAGTTCCGTGAAGCCGACATCGAAGATGCGTTCCGAATGCGCCAGCAGCGCCAGGTAACCGGCGCAATCGTCCGGCGCGATGCGGTTGATCTCGGCCAGCGTTTCTTCCAGCGTGCCGCCGTAATCGAAGGTGTCGCCGTCTGCAAAACGGAACCGGTACCAAGGCTTCAACGGTACCAGCGTGATGTGCTCGGCCATTTTTTCGCCGAAAAGCGCGAACAGTTCCTCGAACAGGAATGGCGCCGTGATGACGGTCGGCCCGGCATCATGCCGAAAGCCGTCGCGCTCGAAGACTTGCGCCCGGCCGCCGATGGCGTTGCAGCGGTCCAGCAGCGTGACCCGGTAGCCCTTGGCGCGCAGTCGGAGCGCCGCGGCGATGCCGCCGAAGCCGGCGCCGATGACGATCGCATGCGGACCAGCCGTGGTCACAGCGGTTCGCACAGGCGCTCGCACAGTTCGCCGGCCAGCTGCGACAGCAAGGCGCCAGCACCCCCGGGCAAGTGCCGCGCCAGTTCTTTCGCATGCAGCAGGTGCCGGCGCGCCAGCGCAATGCCGCGCGCCGCGGGATCGGCGTCGGCGTCGGCTGCCACCAGCACCAGGAATGCATTGAGGGCCGGCGGTCCGCTATCGCCCGCATCCTTCTCGCGGTCGCCAAGATCGTCGACGATTTGATATCCGACCGCAAAATGCTTGGCGGCGCGCCGCGCCATCGCAGCATCATGTGCGTGGCCCGAGCCGATCATCGCCAGCTCCAGCGGCAGGCTCAGCAACGCGCCTGATTTTCCGATCACGATCTGTTCATAGAGATCGATGTCATCGAGATAGCGGATGCGCGGCTGGCGGTCCGCGCACTGGCCGCGAATCGCCTCTGCCGTGCGCTGGTGCATCAGCAACAGCATCGCCGGCAGCAGGGCGGGCTGGCTGAAACGCGCCAGCGCTGAGTAGGCGGCCGACAGCAGCAGGTCGCCGGTACAGATGGCGACGTCATCACCAAAACGTTTCCAGACGGTGGCGCGGTCGCGGCGTAGCGGATCACGGTCCTGCAGATCGTCATGCACCAGCGACGCGTTGTGCAACAGATCGCAGGCGGCAGCAATCGCAACGGCATCGTTGAGCGACATGCCGAGCCGCTCGGCCGTATCGAGCGCAAGACGGGCACGGATGCGCCTGCCACCCGATGCCAGATGATCGGTGGCAGCCGCGGCCGCGCCGCAGGTCAGGCTGCCCTCTGCAAGCACAGATGGCGCGATGGATTCAAGGCACAACCGTTCTACCGCAGCGAGCGCCCCGGCCAGCGTCCAGCCGGACGGCGCCAGGGCTGCAGGCAGGCATTGAGGCATGGTTCCTCCCGAAGAAAGTGCACACGCGGCAGACCGGCGCCGGCACACGTGCGCCGGCGTCGGCCTGCCGCACCACCGGATCAGGCGTGGTGGCCTTCGGACTCGGACTTGCGTGCGGCGATCAGGAAGATCAGGACGCCGAACGCTGCCTTGGCGATGATGTCGGCAACCGTATAGCCGACCTGCACGGCGGTGTCCGCCGTGCCGCCCGTCATCCCGATCATGGGGAAGACGAACACCACCGGGTAGAAGCACCATGAAATGATGGTGATCCAGCGGGCGCTGCTGATCAACCCGCGCGCTTCAAGCGGTTGCGACTCGATCGAATCGCGCAAGCCGATGAACAGGTCATAGACGATGATGACGAATGGCACCATCGCCAGACCCCACCACAACCAGCGGGTGCCGGCGTTGCTGGAAATCTCACCCGGATAACCGAGCGCGACCATCAGCGCGGCCAGGAAGCCGAGCTTGGTTGCCTTTGCGACCGTTTCCGCACGCGGCAATCGCATGACGAGAATCAGTTCGATCAGCAGGAGCGGCACCGTGAGCAGCCAGTCGACATAGCGATAGGCGTCATTGAACTTGATGCCGGTGGCCTTGATCTGGCCGGCGGTAACGGTGAAGGCAGCTTCCCAGGAATTGAAGATCCGCAGATAGTGATAGCCGGCGATCAGGGTCACCAGGCCGGTGATGGTCAGCGCGGTGCGATAGGCCGGCGCAACCTGCGAACGGCCCAGGAAGAAGAAGACCGTTGCCGCGCCCATGACGGCAATGGCAAAAGAAAAGGCGTTATAGACGAGTTCATACTGACCAACGGTAATGGCTTCCACGAATTTGACTCCTTATTGTCGCGATTAACTTATTTTAATTTTCATGCCCGGGCGCATCCGGGACAGCAAGGCGCCAAGCACCAAGTTAACAGCGCTAATCAGAAAGGCTATTTGTCGTTTTTTTCGTCTGCTGCGGGTTTTGCTTCCGCGTCGGCGATGTACTGCATGATCGCCTCCGTGTACTGCAAATCCGGCGTGGGATTTCCGCGTACTGCATCCCGGACAAATTGCATCGCCACCAAAGACCCCATCGATTCCGGGTTTGCGTTGATTTCTTGCATCGCCGCAGCAAACTCAGTGGGATCAGTAGTCTCTTCCAGCAATGCCGCCACCTTGGCGACACGCTGCAGATTGGCGTCGAACGTCAAAATTACCTCGCAGAACTAGCTCTGTCCAATAATGGACGTATGTCGATAGCAATAGTTGCACGTGCCCTGAAAATAAGTGAGCGAACCGTGTTGAGTGGAATGCCAAGTTGTTCCGAAATGCTGGCGTAACTGCATTCCTCCATTTCCCGCAGGGTGATGGAGGCGCGCATTTGCGGCGACAGGTGGGCGATCGATTGTTCGATCGCCTCGAGCAGTTGCAGGTTGGCGAGATCTTCTTCCGGGCTCGGCGCATGACCGAGGCGGGCAATCTGTTCCCAGTGCTGCGATTCATCGGCCAAGGGATCGAGCGGCACTGCGTTGTCGGCCAGCTGCTGGCCTTCACGGTAATAGGAGACCGCGATATTGCGGCCGATCGTATAAAGCCAGGTGGAGAAGGCGCTTTCGAAACGGAAGCCTGACAGCGCCCGGTAGGCGCGCAGGAATGTTTCCTGGGTCAGCTCCTCTGCCACGGCACTGTTGCGCACCGTGCGGTTGATCAGAGAGGCAACCCGGCGCTGGTATTTCGTGACCAGAACCTCGAAGGCGCGGACCTCGCCGGCATTGAAGCGCCGGATCAGCATGAAGTCGACCGGTTCGGCTGCGGTGTCAGATGCATCCACCGTACCGGACGCACCAAGCGTGCGGAGCGCACAAGGCGTACAAACCGCATCAGTCACGCCAGGCATATTGGCCACAAGCTGCGACAACGTTTCCGAAGCCACGCAACCGGACATCAGGCCATCGATTTCTTGCAATGGTTTCTGCATGCGGTGAGTATAACTGTCTTATCGGCAATTTACCGTCGCCAGTTTTCCTCTTGGATGCTCCGTATGTACGTGGCCCCGCAATGCATCGGTTCATCAGACGAAGGTCGGCGATTTCGTCGTCGTCGCGCTATTCGACAGTCACCGATTTTGCCAGATTGCGCGGCTTGTCCACATCCGTCCCCCGCGCCAGCGCCGTGTGATACGCCAGCAACTGCAGCGGCACCACGTGCAGGATCGGCGACAGCAACCCGTAATGTTCCGGCAGCCGGATCACGTGCAGGCCATCGCCTGAGGTGATGTGCGAATCGGCGTCGGCAAACACATACAGCTGCCCGCCGCGTGCGCGCACTTCCTGCATGTTCGACTTCAGTTTCTCGATCAGCGTATCGTTCGGCGCAATCGTCACCACCGGCATTTCCTTGGTGACCAGCGCCAGCGGGCCATGCTTGAGCTCGCCGGCCGGGTAGGCTTCGGCGTGGATGTAAGAAATTTCCTTGAGTTTCAAGGCGCCTTCCAGCGCGATCGGGTAGTGCAGGCCGCGGCCGAGGAAGAGGGCGTTCTCTTTTTGGGCGAAGGCGTCGGCCCAGGCGATGATCTGCGGCTCCAGCGCCAGCACGCTTTGCAGCGCGGTTGGCAGGTGGCGCAGGTTCTTCAGGTGCTGTTTTTCCTGTTCCGGCGTGAGCTTGCCGCGCATCTTCGCCAGCGTCAGCGTCAGCAGGAACAGCGCGGTCAGTTGCGTGCTGAAGGCCTTGGTGGAGGCGACGCCGATTGCGACGCCAGCCCGGGTCAAATAGGCCAGTGTCGTCTCGCGCACCATCGCCGACGTGCCGCCATTGCAAATCGCCAGCGAGTGCTTGTGGCCGAGTTCCTGGGCGTACTTCAATGCCGCCAGCGTATCGGCGGTTTCACCCGATTGCGAGATCACCACCACCAGTGCGTTCGGATTGACGGCCGGCGTGCGGTAGCGGTATTCGCTGGCAATCTCGACATTGGTCGGGATGCCGGCTACCGCTTCGAGCCAGTACTTGGCCGTCATGCCGGAGTAGTAGCTGGTGCCGCAGGCCAGGATCAGGACGCTGTCGATCTGGCTAAAGACATCGGCTGCATCGGCGCCGAACATCTGCGGATCGAAACCGACCACGCCCTCCAAGGTATCGGTGATGGCGCGCGGCTGCTCGAAGATTTCCTTCTGCATGTAATGGCGATAGGGGCCGAGCTCGATCGCGCCGGAGTAGGCGTTGACTGTCAGTACCTTGCGCTCGACCGGTTGGTCGTTGCGGTCAGTGATGGCAACGAAATCGCGCTGCACGTCGACGACGTCGCCTTCTTCCAGGTAGATGATCTGGTTGGTGGTGCCGGCCAGCGCCATGGCGTCCGACGCCAGGAAATTCTCGCCATCGCCGACGCCGACGATCAGCGGGCAACCCTGGCGCGCGCCGACCACGCGGTGCGGTTCATCCTTGCAGAACACGGCAATCGCAAATGCGCCGGTCAGGCGCTTGACAGCTTTTTGCACCGTGCGCAGCAGGTCGCCGTCGTACAGGTGGCAGACCAGGTGCGCCACCGCCTCGGTGTCGGTCTGCGAATGGAATACGTAGCCCAGTGCCTTCAATTCATTGCGAATTTCTTCGTAGTTCTCGACGATGCCGTTGTGGACCAGCGCGATGCGGTCGATGCCATCGCGATCGGGCGAGAAATGCGGATGCGCATTGTCGGTGACCGGCGCGCCGTGGGTGGCCCAACGGGTGTGCGAAATGCCGGTGCTGCCGCTCAGGTGCGAATGCGCGACCTGGGTTTCGAGCTCGGCCACGCGGGCCACGCTGCGCGCGCGCTGCAGGCCGTCGTGATGGACGGCGACGCCGCAGGAGTCGTATCCGCGATATTCGAGACGCTTGAGGCCTTCCAGCAGGACCGGGACGATATTACGCTGCGCAACTGCTCCGACGATACCGCACATGGTGAATCCTTATTTTTTCGGTGATGTTTGCTTGACTGGCCGTTGCCAGCCGTCGATGGTGATCTGGCGCGCACGCGAGACAGTCAGTTTGCCGGCTGGCGCGTCCTTGGTCAGGGTGGTGCCGGCGCCGAGGGTGGCGCCGGCACCGACCGTGACCGGCGCGACCAGTTGCGTGTCGCTGCCGATGAAGACATCGTCTTCGATGATCGTGCGAAATTTATTGACGCCGTCGTAGTTGCAGGTAATCGTTCCTGCGCCGATGTTGACCCGCGCACCGACCGTGGTGTCACCGACATAGGCCAGGTGATTCGCCTTGCTGCCGGCGCCGACGATGCTGTTCTTGACCTCGACGAAATTGCCGATGTGGACATGGTCGGCCAGTTCGGTTCCGGGCCGCAGTCGCGCATACGGGCCGACCTGCGCCGCCGCGCCGACGGTGGCGTCCTCGATGTGGCAGAACGGCTTGATCGCTGCGCCTGCAGCAATGCGGGCATTGCGGATCACGCAGTTCGCGCCGATCGACACGCCGTCCGCCAGCGTCACGGCGCCTTCGAATACGCAGCCGACATCGATGCTGACGTCGCGCCCGCAGACCAGGCTGCCGCGGATGTCGATGCGGGCCGGATCGGCGAGCGTCACGCCCTGTTCCAGCAAACGGTCCGCCAGGCTGCGCTGGTAGATGCGTTCCAGTTCGGCCAGTTGCACCTTGCTGTTCACGCCGAGGGTCTCCCAGATCGCCGCCGGTTGCGTGGCAACCACCTCGACGCCGTCGGCCACGGCGCGCGCGACGATATCGGTCAGGTAGTACTCGCCCTGCGCATTGTCGTTCGATAGCGTCGACAGCCAGTGCTTGAGTTTTGCGGTGGGCGCGACCAGGATGCCGGTGTTGACTTCCGTGATCGTCAGTTCGGCCGGCGTGGCGTCTTTCTGCTCGACGATGCGCACGATGCGGCCGTCTTCGCGCACGATGCGGCCGTATCCGGTCGGGTCGGACAGGGTGACGGTCAGGATCGCCAGCTTGTTGCGGCCGGCGCTCTCGATCAGGCGCTGTAGCGAGGCACCCAGCGTCAGCGGCACGTCGCCGTACAGCACCAGGGTCGGCATGTCATCATGCAGATGCGCATGCGCCTGCATCACCGCATGGCCCGTGCCGAGCTGCGGCTCTTGCCTGGCAAACGCCAAGTCGTCGGACTTGAGCAGCGCCGGTACGGCATCGCCGCCATGGCCGTAGACAACGCACAGGCTCGACGGCGCAAGCGCGCGCGCGGTATCGATCACGTGGGACAGGAGCGGCTTTCCAGCCAGGGGATGCAGTACTTTCGGCAGCGCCGACTGCATGCGCTTTCCCATGCCGGCGGCGAGAATGACTATGTTCATAAGAGATGAAGTTAGATGATGCAAAAGTTTAGCATGGGCATGCAACGCAAAGTTGTCATTCTGTTCATTCTGGCGTGGGCGTGCGCCATCCTGGCCGGCTGCAGCGCTGGCCGCCTTGCGTATGGTAACGGCGAAAGCTTGTCTTACTGGTGGGTCGATAGCTATATCGATCTTGACGCGCAACAGGGCGCTGCTGCCAAAGCGAGCATCGCCTCGCTTTTCGAGTGGCATCGCCGGACCCAGTTGCCGGAATACGTGCAATGGCTCGGCATGATCGAGAAACGGCTGCAGGGTCCGGCAACCGCAGAATATATCGATGCGGATGTCGCCGGTCTCAAGCAGCGGCTGCGGCGCATGACGGAACGCGCGGCGCCGGCACTGGCCGATCTGGCGATGGCATTGCAACCCGCACAGATCGATCGCCTGCGATCAAAACTGGCGTCCGGCAACGAAGCCTATCGCGGCGAACATGTTGAAGGCGATGTTGTGGAGCGCCAGGACCGCCGTTTCAGGAAAGTGTTGAAACAGGCCGAATACTGGTTCGGCGATTTCACCGACGCGCAGGAGGCGCAGATCCGTGCCGCCTCCGATGCGCGACCGCTGGACCCGGAACGCGTGTATGCAGATCGCCTGCAGCGGCAGCAGGCCTTGATCGCAATGCTGCATAAAATCCGGGCCGACAAATTGACCCGCGAAGCAGCGGCCGGCCTGATCAAGGCAGCCCTCGATCCCGAGCGGCAACCCGAAGGACCGGCCGACGCGCAGGCATTTTTCGATGCGGTTCAGGTTGCCAACAACCGGCTGGTGCTGGTCATCTTGAACAGCACGACGACTGCCCAGCGTGCCAAGGCCGCAACGATGGTGCGGCGATGGATGCGTGACCTGAAGGCGCTGTCACGCACCTGAAGTCTGCAACGGAAGTACAGCATCAGTGCTGCGGGCCGTCCCGGCGCCCATCCGGATGGGGATGCTCACGCCTTTCGCGCGATGCGCTGGAATGTGGCCCGGGCGTGCCCTGCGCCGATTGGTCGTTGTGTGGTGCCGCCAGCGCAGCCGGTTGCGACGGCGTCAGTACCGGGGGCGCTTGATCGTCACGTCCTCCTCGACGGTGATGTTCGCCCCGCGATGCGGGACGCATCCATCCGTAACGATCATCCGGTGCGCCTCTTCGGTCACGTCCGTCACGGTTTTCCTGATCCCGCCAACCATACCGGTCGGCCCCTCCATCGCGTCTGTCATGGCCATCACGACCATCACGCGATAACTGTGGAGCGGCAACCCGGTTGTCATAGAAGCGGTTGATCTGATTGACGTTGGTGACATGGGTGACGTTGATCTGTTGTACGTAGTTTCTGGATACGACGTAGGGCGGCACGTAGACTTCGCGCGGGGCGAGAGGCACCCAGCCGGCGGTGGGCGGCCTGGCCGATGCGTCAGCCAGGTTCCAACGCGACCCGCCGCGCCAGGTAACCAGCGCCGGCGCCCAGACTGGCTGCGCTACCAACCCGCCCGGCGCCCAGCACCAGCGACTGCCGATCGTCACCCAGCGCCCGTAATGCGAGGGCGCATAGCCCCATGGCGCGCTGTCGACCCAGGTCCAGCCCCACGGCGCGACCCAGATCCATTGTCCTGTGCGGTAGGGCGCCCAGCCTGCAACCACGACTGTCGGCGTCCATACGGGCCCATAGTCGGCCGTCTGGCGCCAGACGCCATTGCGATCGAGTTCCTCGTAGCCAGTGGTTTCCGGCGAGAGGTAACGCAGCGACTGCATGTCGTCGTCGCCGCGGTCACGCGCAAGGCTCCATGCATCGAAGCCATCTGCAGCAGGCGCAGCGCGCAGATCGGTGATCTGCACCACACCGTTGCGACTGTCGAGCCGGCTGCCGGCGGCGAGCATGATGCCGCCACCGTTCGTGCCGGCCGCATCGAAACGGGCATGACCATCGACGACATGCACATCTGCGCCAGGAGAACCGGCGGCATCCTGCCAGGCATCGACCCGTAACCGGCCAGGCTCCCGCAACGTTACCTGGCCAAGTGGCATCTGGAGATTGAAGTCCCGCGCGACCTCGGCGTTGCGAATGCGTACTGTCGCACTTCCATGGACAAGATAGAGCCGCATGCTGTCATCGTCGAGGGCGTCGATTGCCAATTCCGACTGCGGACCGAGACGAATCACGCTCGACCCGACCCGCAGTTCCACACGGCTGGAAGCGCCCGTGGCAAACACGTTGCCGGTGGTCAAAGGCCAGTTGATTGCGGCAGGCTGCCAGGCGTTCTGAGGGCTGCTCCGAAAGTCGACGGCGCCTTCGAGGTAAGCAATGCGACCGACTCGGGCGGCGGGATCCGCGATCGCGGCAGCGGGCAGCAGGCCGGCCGCGAATGCCGTCAACAGTACGGCCAGCAAAGGCAGGTGTTGCAACAGGCGGGTGAGGGGTGTGCGGATATTCATGACGGTGCCTCCAGTCTTGCACCACGATACGATGCCTCTGGATTACAACGTGCTAGCTGGCGTACCGCCTACCCTAATTACAAAGCGTTGCATGATCGCCTGAAAAGATTTCCAGGGTAAATTCTTGCGCATCAAGAATTATTTTTAAATCGAGCGCGCAATCATGCGATCGGATGCAGGGTCAGAATTCCTGGTCCTGCTGCCGGCGTTGCGCACGGTTCGTCATCGAAGGCGATATCGCCCCCGGGGATTGCCTCGCCGGTCATTTTCAGGTTCTTGAAGCCGAACAGGTCTCGGTCCAGCAAATGCGACGGCACCACGGTCGACAGCGCCGAAAAGATGCTGTCGACCCGGCCGGGAAATTTCTTGTCCCACTCCCGCAGCATCGCCTTGGTCTGCTTGCGCTGCAGGTTCTCCTGACTGCCGCACAGGTCGCAGGGAATGATCGGGAACTGCCGGATTTCCGCATAGCGGATCGTGTCGGCTTCCTTCACGTACGCCAGCGGCCGGATGACGATATGACGGCCGTCGTCGGACTGCAGCTTGGGCGGCATGCTCTTGAGCTTGCCGCCGAAGAACATGTTCAGGAAAAAGGTTTCGAGGATGTCGTCGCGATGATGGCCGAGCGCGATCTTGGTCGCGCCGAGTTCATCGGCGACCCGGTACAGGATGCCGCGCCGCAGCCGGGAGCACAGCGCGCAGGTGGTCTTGCCTTCTTCCACCACGCGCTTGACGATGCTGTAGGTGTCCTGGTTTTCGATGTGGAATGGCACGCCGAGGCCGCGCAGGTATTCCGGCAACACGTGTTCCGGAAAATTCGGCTGCTTCTGGTCGAGGTTGACGGCGATGATCTCGAAATCGATCGGTGCGCGCTGGCGCAGCGTCATCAGGATGTCGAGCAGGGCGTAGCTGTCCTTGCCGCCCGACAGGCAGACCATGACGCGGTCGCCCTGCTCGATCATGTTGAAGTCGCCGATCGCCTGGCCCGCCAGGCGGCACAGGCGCTTGTGCAGCTTGTTGTTTTCGAAAGCGATGCGCTCGGCCTGGCGTGCAGTCGGACCGTTCGCGGTGGCGTCGGCAGGGGCCCCGGCATCGATCGCCGCTTCCATGACCTTGTCCAATTTACCGCTCCTTGATCTGGAACACTTCCACGCCGACCGCATCGCAGTCCGGGTAGACATCCGGTTTCTCGGTCGACACACGCGCGGCGCGGACCTTGGGGTGCGCCAGCATGGCGGCCACGACATCGTCGCACAGGGTTTCCTGCAGATGGATATGGCCCTTCGCCATGCGGTTGGCGATGGTGGTGCGGATGAAGTCGTAATCGACGACCTCATCGAGCAGGTCGCCGGTCGGGGTCGAGACCGCCAGCGGGATGAACAGGTCGACATTGATGATCACCCGCTGCTCGCCTTTCTTTTCGAAATCATGCACGCCGATGTTGATCAGCACTTCATAGTTGCGCAGGAACAGGCGGCGGCAGTCGGCGAGGGCAGGGTGAGACAGGGTTGAGAGCATGGTGTCGATCGGTTGACTGCGGGATGAATGAAAAAAGAGGGAAATGAAAGCGCGCGAATGGCGTGCCTCAGGTGGCCAGGAACATCACGTCGCGCGGCAGTGCCATCAGGTGCTGGCCGCCGTCGACCAGGATCGTGGTGCCGGTGATCGCACCGGCGCGCGCCACGAAACAGACGGTCGCCGCGATATCGTCGGGTGTGCTGGAGTGGCCGAGCGGCGTGGCGGTGTGCGCCTTCTCGAAGCCGGCGTCGGTCTGGTCGCCGGACGTCAGCGTGATCCCGGGCGCCACGCCGACCACCCGCACCGCGGGCGCAAGCGCCTGCGCCAGCATGGTGGTCGCGGTATGCAGCGCCGCCTTGGACAGGGTGTACGACAGGAAATCGGGATTGAGATTGAACAGTTTCTGGTCGAGCAGGTTGATCACCACCGCCTGGCTGCCGGCCGGCGTGGCCGCATGCAGCGCCCGGGCCAGCAGGATCGGCGCGCTCAGGTTGGTGCGCATGTGGCGCTCCAGCAGCGTGGCCGAAAATCCGGCGGCGTCATCGAATTCGAAGATCGAGGCATTGTTGACCAGGCAGGAGACGCTCCCAAGCGCCGCTACCGCGCGGCCTACCAGCGCAGCAGTGGCCGTGGCATCGTCGAGATCGCATTGCAAGGCGACCGCCTTGCGGCCAAGGGCTTCGATCGCCGCGACGGTGGCCAGCGCATCGGCCTCGGAGCGGCCATAGTGGACGGCGATGTCCCAGCCGCCCGCCGCGAGCCCGAGCGCAATCGCGCGGCCGAGCCGGCGCGCGGCGCCGGTCACCAATGCAACCGGCCGTGCAACTTGCTGTGCATCTTTTTGCTGAACTGCAGTCATAAGGGAGGACGGCCCATTCGATGGTTAAGTGTGGCTATCAAAGCCCTGAAACAGTTATTCAATACAATAGAGCCATGCAACTGCAACTGCCCGAACCGTCTTTCGACGCCCTGACCGCCTCGCGCGCCCTGCAAACCCTGATCGCCAACGACATCCGGCACCGGTCCGGCTGGATCACGTTCGCCCGCTACATGGAGCTGGCGCTGTATGCGCCGGAGCTCGGCTATTACAGCGGCGGCGCGGCGAAACTGGGCAAAGACGGCGATTTTACAACCGCACCGGAAATCACGCCGCTTTTCGGCCAGGCGATCGCGCAGGTCGCCGCCGGGCTGATGGGCCAGAGTGCGCCGCAGATCCTGGAATTCGGCGCCGGCAGCGGCAAGCTGGCGCAGGACATCCTCTTGGAACTGTCGGCGCAGGGCCTCACCGTCCACCGCTACACGATCCTGGAAGTGTCGGCCGAGCTGCGGGCCCGCCAGCGGCATACCTTGCGCGGGTTTCCGCAGGTGCAGTGGATCGACACCATGCCGGCGGCGTTTTCGGGTGTGGTGGTGGCCAATGAAGTGCTCGACGCCATGCCGGTGCACCTGGTGGTGAAGACCGACAGCGGCTGGAAGGAGCGCGGCATCGGCCTGTCGAACAAGCATTTCGTCTACCGCGACCGGGCCTGCGATCCGGCGATGCTGCGGCAGATTGCCGACGCCGATAGCCTGCCGGTCGGCTACCTGACTGAAGTACATCCGACCGCGATCGGTTTCATGCATTCGGTGGCCGACATGCTGCGCGCCGGCCACCGGGAAACCGGCTTCGGCGGCGCGGCGTTGCTGATCGACTACGGCTTTCCGGAGCATGAGTACTACCTGCCGCAACGCGCCCAGGGCACTCTGATGTGCCACTACCGGCATCACGCGCATGCCGATCCGTTCTACCTGCCCGGCCTGCAGGACATCACCGCCCACGTTGATTTTTCGGCGATCGCGCAGGCGGCGGTCGATGGCGGGCTCGACATGTTGGCCTACATGAACCAGGCGCGGTTCCTGATCGACGCCGGCATCGGCGACCTGCTGCTGCGCACCCCACTCGAAGACAAGATTCGCTACCTGCCACGCGCCAACGCGGTGCAGAAGCTGACCTCCACCGCCGAAATGGGCGAGCTGTTCAAGGTGCTGATCGTCGGCACCAAGCTCAGCCTGCCCGAGGGTTTCGGCGACGGCGTGCGCGGGCGGCAGGCCTGATGTTCCGCTGGCTGCTGACGATCTTCATCGCCCTGGCAGTATTTGCCGCCACCTTGCCCTGGCTGGAAAAGATCGGTCTCGGCCGCTTGCCTGGCGATGTGCGGCTGCGGCTGTTCGGCAAGACCTATCTGTTACCTTTCGCATCGACGATCCTGCTGTCGCTGGTACTCTTTCTCGCCCTGAGATGGCTCCGGTGACCAATCAATGACCGCACGGACTTCCGAACAATTACGCGAACGCCACGGCGACCGCTACAAATGGCTGATCCTGGCAACCGTCATGATCGGCACCATGGCGTCGATCCTGTCCTCGACCATCGTCAATGTCGCCGTTCCCGACCTGAGCCGGCATTTCACGCTTGGCCAGGAACGCGCCCAGTGGGTGTCGGCCGGCTTCATGCTCGCCATGACGCTGTCGATGCTGACCACGCCTTGGCTATTGCTGCGCTTCGGCCTGCGCCGCACCTACACCGGCGCGATCCTGCTGTTGCTGGCAGGCGGCGTGCTGGGCGGTTTTTCGATCAATTATCCGATGCTGCTGTCGATGCGGGTCGCCGAAGGACTGGCAGCCGGCGTGCTGCAGCCAATCCCGGCAATCGTCATCCTGCGTTCTTTCGACCAGAAGGAACAGGGCCGCGCCATGGGGTTTTTCGGCTTCGGCGTCGTGCTGGCGCCGGCCATCGGGCCAAGCGTGGGCGGCTTCCTGGTCGAACAGTTCGGCTGGCGCTCGATCTTTTTTGTGGTGGTGCCCTTCTGCCTCGCAGTGCTGGTGCTGATCCGTCGCTATCTGCCGCTGAAGTCGCAGATGATGGGCGAATCGCGGCCGCTCGACTGGAAAGGACTGGCGCTGGTCGGGATCAGCACTGTCAGTCTGCTCAATGCGCTGGTGCATCTGCACGACGATCCCCACCTCGCATTGGCGCTGCTGGCAATCGGCGGCACGGCACTGACGGCATTCTTCATCTACCTGCGGCGCACCACCGCCGAGCCTCTGATCAACCTGTCGCTGTTCGGTTATCGCCAGTTCGCCATGGGCGCGCTGGTCGCGTTCATCTACGGCATGGGCCTGTTCGGCTCGACCTATCTGCTGCCGGTCTACATGCAGATGGCGCTGCAGTACGCGCCGTCGCGCGCCGGCCTGGTGCTGCTGCCGGCCGGGATCGCGCTGGCGCTGACGATTCCGCTGGCCGGCCGCCTGGCTGACCGCAAGCCACCGCACGTTCTGGTGGCGAGCGGGCTGGCACTGCTTGCCGTGTCGTTTGTCCTGATGGCGCGGGGCAATGCATCGGCTGCCGCCACCAGCGGCTATTTCCTGCTGATGGCGTGGGCCGTGATCGGGCGGGTCGGCCTGGGGTTCGTCTTGCCGGCGCTGAGCATCGGCGCCATGCGCGGCGTCGACAAGAGCCTGATCGCCCAAGGCGCCAGTACCATCAACTTCCTGCGCCAGCTGGGCGGCGCGATCGGCGTCAGTCTGGTCGGCATCGTGCTGGAGTGGCGGCTTGCCGTGCATCACAGCGGTCTCGGTGGCGGCAGCACCGGCACGGCGGCAGAACGCATCCAGGCCTTCGACGAGACCTTCCTGTTCGTGGCCGTGGTCTGTGCCATCGCCGTCGCGGCTGCATGGCGGATGAAGCCGGCGCAGCCCGTGCCACCGGTAGGCGCCGAAGTTTCCGGGCTCTGAAGGCAGGTCCGGACCGCGTCCGATTTTGCGACGAAAGCAGCGAATGCGCCCCTAAAACCTCATCTTTTCCATTTCGTTGCCGTAATATAAGCGTTCGGCCAGCATTGTCGTGCCGCGTCTCAATCGCTTCCCCTTGTCATCATGCAGAGTTTCGCCGACCTGACCGTACTCCTGATCGAGCCCCATGCGGGCATGCGCGCCAGCATGCACAACATGCTCAACCAGTGCGGCGTCGGCAAGATCGAGCACGCGGTCAGCGCTGGCTCGGCGATGCGGCCGATTCGAGGCCGGGAATACGACATCATCCTGTGCGAGTACGATCTCGGCGAAGGCCAGGACGGCCAGCAGTTGCTGGAGGATCTGCGGCACAACAACATGATTCCGCTATCGACCATCTTCTTCATGGTCACGGCCGAGCGCAGCTATCAAAAGGTCGTCAGCGCGGCCGAACTGGCGCCGACCGACTACATCCTCAAGCCGTGCACCGCCGATATCGTTCTTGACCGCATCACTCGGGCAATCGAGCGGCGCGCCCAGTTCCTGCCGGTCTACCGTCTGATGGAGCAGGGCAGCCTGCGCCAGGCGGTCGATGCCTGCATCGAGGGTGAAGCTTGCGACAAGCGGTACGCCTTCGACTTCATGCGCCTGCGCGCCGAGCTGCACGTCATCTTGGGCGAGCCGGCGCTGGCCGAGCCGATCTATGCCGGCCTGTTCGAGGCGCGCGCAGTGGCCTGGGCCCGGCTGGGGCTGGCGAAATCGCTCTTCATGCAGGACCGGCTCGATGAAGCGCAGAATCTGCTGTCGGTTCTGGTCGACCAGAACCGTAATTTTCTCGATGCGTACGATTGGCTGGCCAAGACGCACGAGGCCAACGGCCACTTGCCTCAGGCGCAAAGCGTGCTGCAGGAAGCGACGGCGATATCGCCGCATGCAGTGCGCCGGCTGCGCAAGCTTGGCGACATCGCCTTCCAGACCGGCGATGTCGAGACTGCAGAGCGCGCGTTCACCCAGGTCGTCAGCAGGGCCCGCTACTCCGAATTCCGCAATCCCGAGGATCACGTGCGCCTGGTCCGCAGCCTGGTCGCAAAGGGCGATACGCAGCAGGCCGCCTCCGTGATCCGCGACTTGAACAAGACCATGGGCGGCAACCGCAAGACCGACACCTGCAGCGCTTTGTCGGCCAGCATGGTGCATGCGCATACCGGCGATACGGCGCGCGCCGTCGAAGAACTGGGCAAGGCCGTCGACGCTTGCCGCGACAGCGTCGGCATGTCGGCCGAGATGAAGATGGCACTGGCGCAGCAATGCCTGGCGCACGATCTCGAAGACGGTGCGACCGAGATCATGACCGACGTGATGAGCAATGCGCCGGACAGCCGGGCGCAGGCCAGGGCGATGGCGATCTTCGAGCAGGCCGGCCGCCGCGACCTGGCCGACAGCGTGTCGAAACAGAGCCGGCAGCGGGTCGTCGATCTGGTGTCGGCCGGGGCCGAGAAAGCCAAGAAAGGCGATTTCAAGGGTGCAGTCCTGCTCATGACCGAAGCTGCCACCAAGCTGCCGGACAATCCGCAGGTCATCTTCAACGCCGCCGTGGCGGTGCTGAAATGCCTGGAAAATCTCGGCTGGGACGGCAAGCTCGGCGAGCAGGCCCGCGGCTACATCGAAAAGGCGCGTGCCCTCGATCCGACCAACCCGCGCTTGGCGCCACTGGCCGAGCTGTACCAGATGATCACCCGCAAGTACGGCATCGCCCAGATGCCCGCCGCGTCGCGGTCAGCACGTTGACGGCGCTGCTTGCAACGCTCTCGGGATACCGATCCGGTATCGCGAAAGCCCTTCCCGCGTTTCAACAATTCTTCGGGAATCAGCGATAATAAGCCCGCATTTTCATCGGTCACCGCATGGCTCCCGCTACCCTCGGGCGCGGCGGCGGCAGACAACGGCTGACGCCGGGTGTACCGCGCATGCAGCGTCATTCATTCCCACTACCAAAGGATCTGAATAGTGAAACGAATTCTCCCAGGAGCGCTTTGCATCGCGCTCGGTACCGCCGGTCTTCTCTCCGCGCATGCCCAGCAGACCGACGCCGCCAAAAGCAGCGTCGCTGCTCCCGCCACCACGGGCGCCCTCCTGTCATCCGGCATCGACCTGCAGTATGTCGATCCCGCCGCGCGGGCGCAGGATGATTTCTATCGCCACGTCAATGGCCTCTGGCTACAGAAAACCGAAATTCCGGCCGACAAGTCCCGCTGGGGCGCTTTCAGCGAATTGCAGGAAAACACGCTGCCGCAGCTGCGCGGCATCATCGACGCCGCCAGCAAGGACCCGGCCGCCACCAAGGGCAGCGATACCCAGAAGATCGGCGACATGTACGCCAGCTTCATGGACCAGGCAACCCGTGACCGGCTCGGCCGCGCGCCGCTGGCAGGCGATTTCGCCCGCATCGATTCCATGCATGACAAGAAGCAGATCGCCGGCGTGATCGCCTATTTCAACCGGATCGGCGCGACATCGCCGATCGACTTCGACATCACCCAGGACTCCAAGGACGCCACCAAGTACGTCGCCGAAATCGGCCAGGGTGGACTCGGATTGCCGGATCGCGACTACTACCTCAAGGACGATGACGCCAAGCTGAAAGACGCACGCCTGAAGTACCAGGCCCTGATCGAAGACATGCTCGCAAAGGGCGGCGACAAGCAGGCCGCCGCCAATGCGCGCGACATCCTCGCGGTGGAAACCGCGATCGCGAAAATCCAGTGGACCAAGGTCGAGAACCGCGACCCGGTCAAGACCTATAACCGTATCGAACTGGCGAAGCTGGTAGCGCTCACGCCAGGCTACGACTGGAAGACCTATCAGCGCGCCACCGGCATCGACGGCCGCGTGACCTACCTCGTGGCGAACCAGCCGAGCTACTTCAACGGCCTGGCGAAAGTGATCGAGTCGACGCCGCTGCCGGTCTGGAAGGCCTACTTCAAATGGCAGCTGCTCAATCGCTACGCACCATATCTGGCGCAGGCCGACGTCGACCGCCGCTTCGTGTTCTATGGCACGGTGCTGCGTGGCGTGCCGCAGAACGAGGTGACCTGGAAGCGCGGCGTGCGTCTGGTCGAGGGCGGCGCCGGCGAAATTCTCGGCAAGCTTTATGTCGAGAAGTACTTCCCGCCCGAGAACAAGGCACGGATGGAAAAGCTGGTCGCCAACCTGATGGTGGCGTACAGGCAGAGCATCGACACGCTCGACTGGATGAGCCCCGATACGAAGAAGGAAGCACAGAAAAAACTGTCGACCTTCGCGCCGAAGATCGGCTACCCCAACAAGTGGCGCGACTATTCGAAGCTCACCGTCGAGAAGAAAGATCTGGTCGGTAACGTGCGCCGTGCCACCACCTTCGAATACCAGCGCCAGCTCGCCAAGCTCGGCAAACCGCTCGATCGCACCGAGTGGGGAATGACGCCGCAGACCATCAACGCCTACTACAACCCGCAGCTCAATGAAATCGTGTTTCCGGCAGCAATCCTGCAACCGCCGTTCTTCAACGCGACGGCAGACGATGCGGTCAACTACGGCGGCATCGGCGCGGTGATCGGTCATGAGATCAGTCACGGTTTCGACGACCAGGGCAGCCAGTTCGATGAACTCGGCAACCTGCGCGACTGGTGGACCAAGGATGACCATCAGAAATTCGCTGTAAAGACCAAGGCGCTGGTGGCGCAGTACGCGGCGTACAGCCCGCTGCAAGGCTACTTCGTTAATGGCGAGCTGACCCTGGGCGAGAACATCGCAGACAACTCCGGCCTCGCGATTGCCTACAAGGCGTATCGTCTTTCGCTCGGCGGCAAGGAGGCGCCCGTGATCGACGGCCTGACGGGCGATCAACGTTTCTATCTGGGATGGGCGCAGGTGTGGCGTGGCAAGAGCCGGGACGCGCAGGTGATCGTGCAGATCAAGAGCGATCCGCATTCGCCGGAGCAGTTCCGCGGCAATGGCACGCTGAAGAACCAGCCGGGTTTCTACAGCGCGTTCGGCGTCAAGGAAGGCGACAAGATGTATCTGAAGCCGGAAGAGCGGGTCCTGATCTGGTAAGCGTTTCCTGACCGTCGACGTCGACAGCGCCCGCAGGTTGCGGACTGGCGAAACTGGCGGAACCAGTAACACGGGTCGGTACCGAAAAGTCCCGGCCCGTTTTTTATTGCGTCCGTGCGCCCGTGCGCCTGCCGCCTGCTTACGCATTGCAATCGGTTCGTCCATAATGCCCGGGCGCACACATCGGTGATCCCGATGCCGGTGGCACACGGCGGCAAAGCCGCATTCCCCTACCTGCTCATGAGGCCCAGTCCCAGTGGAACCAGTCACACGATCAAGACCATCCATTCCTTTCGTAAGCGTTTGTCGACAGGCCTTCCTGATGTCACTCGCGGTTACCGCGATCGCGGCGGCGCGGGCTGAGACGGCCGTCATGCCGCGCTCCGGCATCGACATGAAGAATGCCGATGCCGCAGTGCGAATGCAGGACGATTTCTACCAGCACGTCAACGGGAGTTGGCTCAAGACGGTCGAGATCCCCTCCGACAAATCCCGCTGGGGCGCTTTCGACGAATTGCGCGACAACACGCTGCCTCAATTGCGCGGCATTATCGACACGGCGACCACCAGCAAGGCGCTGGTGGCCGGCAGCGACCAGCAGAAAATCGGTGACCTGTACGCCAGCTTCATGGACGAGGCGCGGCGCGACTCCTTGGGGCGCAAGCCGCTCGAAACCGACTTCGCGCGCATCGCAGCCTTGAAGGATCGCCAGCAGTTGCCGGCACTGATCGCCTATTTCAATCGTACCGGCGTGACGGCCCCCTTTGATCTCGGTGTAAGCCAGGATGGCCGTGATGCCACGCGCTATGCAGTGTTGCTGGTGCAAAGCGGGCTGGGGCTGCCAGATCGCGATTATTACCTCAAGGACGATGACGCCAAGCTCAAGGATGCCCGGTTGAAGTACCAGGCGCTGATCGAAACCAGCCTCGCGCAGAGTGGCGACCAGGAGGCCGCAACCAGCGCGCGCGACATTCTGGGGCTGGAGACGGCGCTGGCGGCGATCCAGTGGACCAAGGTCGAAAACCGTAATCCGGTCAGGTCGTACAACAAGGTCCCGCTGGCCGAACTGGCGGCGCTCGTGCCCGGCTACGACTGGACGGCGTGGGAGAGCGCGGTCGGCATCGACGGTCGCGCCGACTACGTGATCGTGCGCCAGCCGAGCTTTTTCACCGGTTTTGGCAAGTTGCTGGAGACGACGCCGCTGACGGTCTGGCAGGCGTACTTCCGCTGGCACGTGCTCGATCGGTACGCGTCTTACCTTGGACGTGCCGACGTGGATCAGAATTTTGCGTTTTTCGGATCGGTCCTGCGCGGTGTGCCCGATAACGAACCGCAGTGGAAGCGGGGCGTGCGGCTGGTCGACGGAGGCGCCGGCGAAATCCTCGGCAAGTTTTATGTCGAGAAGTACTTCCCGCCCGAGAACAAGACGCGGATGGAAAAGCTGGTCGCCAACCTGATGGTGGCGTACAGGCAGAGCATCGGCACGCTCGACTGGATGAGCCCGGATACGAAGAAGGAAGCACAGAAAAAACTGTCGACCTTCGCGCCGAAGATCGGCTATCCGAACAAATGGCGCGACTACACGAAGCTGACGGTCGAACGTAACGATCTGGTCGGCAATGTCCGCCGGATTGCAGTCTTCAACCATGAGCGGCAGTTGGCCAAGCTGGGCAAGCCGATCGATCGCGAAGAGTGGGGCATGACGCCGCAGACGGTCAATGCGTATTACAACCCGCAGAAAAATGAGATCGTGTTTCCGGCCGCGATCCTGCAACCGCCGTTCTTCGATGCGAACGCCGACGATGCCGTCAACTACGGCGGTATCGGCGCGGTCATCGGCCACGAGATCAGCCACGGTTTCGACGACCAGGGCAGCCAGTTCGATGAAGTCGGTAACCTGCGCGATTGGTGGACTAAGGACGACCATGTCAAGTTTGCCGTCAAGACCAAGGCGCTGGTGGCACAGTACGACGCCTACGAGCCGGTCCCCGGATATCACGTGAGCGGTGCGCTGACCCTGGGCGAGAACATCGCCGACAACTCGGGCCTTGCGATTGCCTACAAGGCGTATCGCCTGTCGCTCGGTGGCAAGGAAGCGCCAGTGATCGACGGCCTGAGCGGCGACCAACGACTTTATCTCGGTTGGGCACAGGTATGGCGCGGCAAGGTACGCGACGCCCAGCAGATCGTCTACATCAAGACCGATCCGCATTCGCCAGCGGCGGTCCGGGGTAATGGCACCTTGAAGAACCAACCGGGTTTCTACGGCGCGTTCGGTATCAAGGAAGGGGACAGCATGTATCTGCCACCGGCGCAGCGGGTGTCGATCTGGTGAGTATGCCGGTCAGACCAGACAGGCTCTAGCTGGCGACGACGGCCGTAAAAAAGCCCGCTGCAGGGATGCAACGGGCTCTGTTGTTTCCGGCAGGGTTTGTGCGTACACCCGGTCCTGGCCGGCTGCTGGTGCCGGGCGCATCAATCCCAGCTCTTGCTGCGTTCATTGTCGAGCGCCTCGGCGTCGCGGGCGAACATTTCCGTCAACTCGTCGCGCGCCTGCTTGGCCATGGAGACGCGCTGCGCCTGGTCCTTGTAGAAGGGGTAGACAGCATTCAGCGATCGGATGTTGTGCGCCCGGAATTTCATCGCCACCTGTCGTGCGTGATAGGCGCCGAAGCCCAGATGCTGCAGCACTTGCCGGCCGAGCTGCAGTGCGGCCTCGAAGGTTTCGCGCTCGAGGATGGTGACGCCGCGGTCCATCAGGTCGTACAGGTGCGAGACATTGCGCGCGCGCGCCATGATCGGCAGGTCCGGAAACTCGCGCCGCACCGCATCGACCAGCGCCAGGCTGTCTTCCACATCGTCGATCGCCACCACCAGCGCCTGCGCCTTTGCCGCGCCGGCCGCATGCAGCAGGTCGGTGCGGGTGACGTCGCCATAGAACACCTTGAAGCCGAAGGTACGCAGCAGGTCGATCTGGTCGGGGTCGTGATCCAGCACCGTCAGTCCGATCCGGTTCGCATGCAGCAGGCGGCCGACGATCTGGCCGAAGCGACCGAATCCGGCGATGATGACGTGGTTTTCCTGCGCCTCGATGGCATCGGCGTCGCGTTGCTTGCCGCCTCTGAACGCCGGAGCAATCAGGCGATCGTGCGCCAGCAGCAGGAGCGGCGTCACCACCATCGACAGCGCCACCACCACGACCAGGATCGATGCGGTTTCGGGACTGAAGATCTCGGCGGTCGCCGCCGCACCGAAGACCACGAAGGCGAACTCGCCACCCTGGGATAGCAGGAACGCAAACAACGCCTGCTGCGCGCGGGGTATCTCGAAGCGCTTCGACAGGCCATACAGGACCGCAGTCTTGATCGCCAGGAACAGCGCGACGAAACTGAGGATGCGCAGCGGCTGGGCCAGCAGCACGCCGAAATCGACTGACATGCCGACCGCGATGAAAAATAGCCCGAGCAGCAGGCCCTTGAACGGCTCGAGGTCGGATTCCAGTGCATGCCGGTATTCCGAATCGGCCAGCAGCACACCGGCCATGAAGGTGCCGAGCGCCATCGACATGCCGACCATCTGCATCAGCAGGCCGATTGCAATGACCAGCAACAGCGCGAAAGCGGTGAATATCTCGCGCATGTCGGTCTTGGCGATGATGCGCAGGATTGGCCGCATCAGGAACCGGCCAGCGACGATCAGCCCGGCGATCACGCCGAAGACCTTGGCCGCGCCGAGCCAGCCGTTGCCGCCGGCCGCGCCCACACCGCCCAGGAGCGGTACGATCGCGATCATCGGAATGGCGGCAATGTCCTGGAACAGCAGGATCGAAAAGCCTGCAGAACCGGCCGGCGTCTTGAGCAGGTTGCGCTCGCCCAGCGTGGCCAGAGCGATCGCAGTCGATGAGAGCGAAAGGCCCAGTGCCGCGATCAGGGCCGCACGCCAATCCATGCCCAGCAGTAGGCCCGCCCCGAACAGCAAGGCCGATACTGCGCCGACCTGGGCACTGCCCCATCCAAAGATCGGCTTGCGCAGCGCCCACAGCCGCTTCGGATCGAGTTCGAGGCCAATCAGGAACAGTAGCAACACCACGCCGAACTCGGAAAAGTGCAGGATATCGTCGACCTCGGTGATCAGTCGCAGCCCCCACGGTCCGATTGCCATGCCGGCAAGCAGGTAGCCGAGCACGGCGCCCAGGCCGAAGCGTTGCGCGACCGGCACGGCAACGACTGCGGCAAGCAGGTAGATCAGGGCATTGAACAGCAGGCTGTGTTGCATGCGCGGCCCTGACTATTGGGGCGCGACGCGATCGCGCCGCGACGAGGAAACGATCTCATCGGTCTCGTGCGCCGAAACTACCGGCCAGGTCGACAGGACCCGGAGAAAACGCGTCACGTGGGCATCCACTTCCGCCTGCGAGACCTGGTGCGCGCCGTGCAGGATCAGTGGCGGCATCCATTGCATGCCGCAAAGTTGTGCTGTTTGGCGAAATGGCGGCAGGAATGCGCCGAACGGCCAGTTGTGCAGTCCGGCCTCGTGATAGGCGTCGGCGGTGCTGCCAGTGGTGACCGAAAGCAGATAGTACTTGCCGCGCAGTGCAGCGCCGCCCTGGCCGTAGGCCCAGCCGACTTCCAGGACCACGTCGACCCATTCCTTTAACAGCGATGGCATCCCGTACCACTGGATGGGATGCTGGAACACCACCAGGTCGGCCGCTTCGAGTAGTGCCTGTTCCTGAGGTACGTCGATGTGGAAATCCGGATAGGTTTCGTACAGATCCCGTACCGTGACATTCGGTAATCCGCGGGCGGCGTCGATCATCGCCCGGTTAACCCTGGAGGTGTGCGGCATCGCGTGTGCGAAAACAACGAGAACCCGCGGTGCGAGGGAGGGAGAGAGCATCGTGGACGGGGTTGGCAAAACCGGGAAGTTGATAGTACCGGCAATAATGACATCCCGCCATACGGCCGGCTTTCCGGGGGGGGGGGGCCGCTGTGCCCGGATGCCGGTGCGATCCGGCCGATAACGGCCGCTCCCGGCTGAATTCGACCGCGAGATCTGTTGACAATGTGTGCGGACTCCAATATAGTTTGGGGTTCCCCGCGGAGGGGTGGCCGAGTGGTTAATGGCAGCAGACTGTAAATCTGCCCTCTTACGAGTACGCTGGTTCGAATCCAGCCCCCTCCACCAGAAAAGTGGTACCCGGCGGAAAAAGAACTGCAAGCGCAGTCTTTTAGAAGTAAGTAATTGAAGTCGATTGAAGCGGTGACCCTCGCGGGTGTAGCTCAATGGTAGAGCTGAAGCCTTCCAAGCTTATGACGAGGGTTCGATTCCCTTCACCCGCTCCAGTTTCAGCACGTTTTTGGCAGTACCGAAGTCGATCGAGCCAAAATGGCAGCGGTCCATGAATGCCCTTTTAGCTCAGTGGTAGAGCACTCCCTTGGTAAGGGAGAGGCCACGTGTTCAATCCACGTAAAGGGCACCAGAATTCAGTCTGACGCAACAGCGGACGGCAACAGCAGCAAACCGGTAGTCGGCATTGGCAGCATGGTCAGTTTTGCGCAAGGGAATTGGCCGCGTGCGCGAACGTTTTCATCAAAATCGTTAGGAGTCCATAATGGCAAAGAGCAAATTCGAGCGGACCAAGCCGCACGTAAACGTTGGCACGATCGGCCACGTCGACCATGGCAAGACGACCCTGACGGCGGCGATTGCAACGGTGCTGTCGAAGAAATTCGGCGGCGAGGCAAAGGCGTATGACCAGATCGACGCGGCGCCGGAAGAAAAAGCGCGCGGCATCACGATCAACACGGCCCACGTTGAGTACGAGACGGCGAACCGTCACTAC
>JACMOV010000100.1 GCA_014377845.1 Herminiimonas sp. | reverse complement strand
GTCGTTCACGCTCACCATGCTCGGCGCGCTGATGTCGGGTGTGGTTGCGCCACTGGTGGCCCACAACGCGCTCTGGCTCTCCTCGAGCCAGCTCGCCTGTGCGGTCGTTGGCCTGGCGTGCTGGGTCGCCAGCCGCTCGTATCGGGCGCTGCAGGCGCGGCGCAGTCCGGATGCCTGGGAGACCCTGAACAATGCGGATACCGTGGATTAATTGCCATCTATTTTCTTGGGCTGGATCGCTACAATTCTGAATCCGTTTGTTGACTTGTTAGTTGGATTTATGTTGCTATACCTCAAGTAATATCGTGTACTCGTGCGCACTTTTTCCAGGGGCGAATCGTCAGGCAAATTGTCGCGGCGTTGACACGCACAAAATCTAAAACCAGAGGATGACACCACAACATGAACAGCCTGCTACCACTTGGCTACCAGATCGGCCAGCATGCGAAGACCCTGGCGAGCCATCTCCCCGACGCCTTCACGCTCGATACCGGTAACCAGATCATGGTGGGTGCGGAAAGCACACCGGTGCTGTCCAACGGCCGTACCGTCCTGAACCTGAACTTTTCGGTGCCGGATCAGTTTTCCGCGCAGACCGGCAATGGCGCGACGATCTTCGTCAAGCGCGGCAACGACTTCGTGCGGATCTCGACCTCGGTCAAGAAAGAGAATGGCGAACGTGCCGTCGGCACCCTGCTCGATCCCTCCCATGCCGGCTACACCTCCCTGCTCGCAGGCGACTCCTACATCGGCTTCGCCCGGTTGTTCGGCCAGCAGTACATGACGCAATACGATCCGATCAAGGATGCGCAGGGCAACGTGATCGCCGTGTTGTACGTCGGCATCAATATCAGCGACCGGTTCCATTTTGGCATCAGCGCGAAGGTCAGCATGATGGCGTTCGCCTTGCTCGCTGCGGTCTTCGCGTCATATACCTGGGCACTCGGTTCGGCGATGTCGTCGGTCGCCCAGGCCGGCGGTGCCGGTATGGCGCAGCAGATGGCGTCCGTGCAGAGCCGGTATGCAATGTTTGCACTGCTCGCGGTGGTGATCGTCGCAGGCGGCCTGTATCTGCTGCTGCAGGCAATCGTCACCCGCCCGATGAAACAGGCCATGGCGGCGGCGCAGCAACTGGCCGGCGGCGACCTGACGACGCAGGTGCACGTCGGGCGGGCCGACGAAATCGGCGAGCTGATGCAGGCCATCAACGGCGTCGGCCAGGGCCTGGCAGGCGTGGTGGGCACGGTACGCAAGAGCACCGACCAGATCAACATCGCATCAAGCGAAATCGCCATCGGCAACAACGACCTGTCGGCGCGCACCGAATCGCAGGCAAGCGCCCTTGGTCAGACCACGGCGTCGATGGGCAACTTCACCGCCACCGTCAAGCGCAATGCCGAAAGCGCGCGCGAGGCCAGTATGCTGGTCAATTCCGCCTCCGACAATGCGGTCAAGGGCGGTGCAGTGGTCGCCCAGGTCGTCACCACAATGGGCTCGATCAAGGAAAGCTCGCGCAAGATCGTCGACATCATCGGCGTCATCGACGGCATCGCCTTCCAGACCAACATCCTGGCGCTGAACGCATCGGTCGAGGCAGCCCGCGCCGGCGAACAGGGCCGCGGGTTTGCAGTGGTGGCAACCGAAGTGCGTAACCTGGCGCAACGTTCGGCGGCGGCCGCGAAGGAAATCAAGGCCCTGATCGCCGACTCGGTGGACAAGGTCGACAAAGGCAGCAAGCTGGTGGATCAGGCCGGGCGGACGATGGAGGAAATCGTCTCGTCGGTGCGCAACGTGACGTCCATCATGAGCGAGATCGCCGCTGCCAGCATCGAGCAGAGCAACGACATCGAGGAAGT
>JACMOV010000099.1 GCA_014377845.1 Herminiimonas sp. | reverse complement strand
TCGATGGGCGGCAGGGGATCACGCCGCACGACAAGACCATCACGGATTTCCTGCGCAAGTCGGGCCGCTCCGTCATGCTGGTGGTGAACAAGGCCGAAGGCATGAAGTACACCGCCGTCACCGCCGATTTCTATGAACTCGGCCTGGGCGACCCGTATGTGATCTCGGCGGCGCACGGCGATGGCGTCATGGACCTGCTCGAGGAGGCGCTGAACCTGGCGCTGGCGCAGCAACCGCCGGTCGAGGAAGTCGCGCCTGGTGCCGACACCGGCCGGCAGATCAAGATCGCCATCGTCGGGCGGCCGAACGTGGGCAAGTCCACCCTGGTCAATACCCTGCTTGGCGAAGAACGCGTGATCGCCTTCGACATGCCCGGCACCACGCGGGATGCAATCGAGATTCCCTTCGAGCGTGACGGCAAACATTACGTCCTGATCGACACCGCCGGTATCCGGCGGCGCGGCAAGGTATTCGAGGCCATCGAAAAATTCTCCGTCGTCAAAACCCTGCAGGCGATTTCGGAAGCCAATGTCGTTCTGCTGCTGCTCGACGCCCAGCAGGACATCTCCGAGCAGGATGCCCACATCGCCGGCTTCGTGCTCGAATCCGGCCGGGCGCTGGTGGTCGGCGTCAACAAGTGGGATGGTCTGGTGAGCGATCGCCGCGACGAAATCAAGATCGATATCGAGCGCAAGCTCAATTTCCTGTCGTTCGCAAAATTCCATTTCATCTCGGCGCTGAAGGCGACCGGGGTCGACCAGCTGATGAAGTCGATCAACAGCGCCTACACCGCCGCCATGTCGGACCTGTCGACGCCGAAGCTCACCCGGGCGCTGATCGAAGCGGTCGAGCATCAACAGCCGCGCCGCAAGGGCTCGATCCGGCCGAAACTGCGCTACGCGCACCAAGGCGGCATGAACCCGCCGATCGTCGTCATCCACGGCAATGCGCTGGAATCGATTGACGACAATTACAAGCGCTATCTGGAGAAGCATTTCCGCGAAACTTTCTCGCTGGTCGGTACTCCACTACGTATCGAATTAAGGTCGAGTAAAAACCCGTTCGCGAGAAATCAAAAATAATCCGGAAAGCGATATCGCTCCGTGCGCAGTACGGCACCGAAGGGAAAAATCGGCTAAAGTCCGGGGTGCGCCATGTGCGTCCGTGCGAGCCATGCAGTTCACGCGTACCATGAAAAATACGGCACTTGAAATTATGTCAAGCTGCCTCCAACTCCTCCCCACAACAACACAATGGAGCTGCCATGAGCAACAAAGGGCAACTGTTACAAGACCCCTTCCTGAATGCCTTGAGAAAAGAGCATGTTCCGGTGTCGATTTACCTGGTCAACGGCATCAAGCTCCAGGGCCATATCGAATCGTTCGATCAGTATGTCGTCTTGCTACGTAATACGGTTACCCAGATGGTCTACAAGCACGCGATTTCGACGGTCGTGCCAGCGCGCGCCGTCAATCTCAACCTCGAAACTGATGCAGAGTAATTTCAAGTGCAGCCTGCCGCTGCGCGCCGGTCTTCTTTAGCATGCGCGCCGCACTGGTAGGCGTCGATTTCGGCAAGGGAGATTTCGCAGCGAGTCTCGAAGAACTGTCGTTGCTGGCCAAGTCTGCCGGTGCGGCGCCAGTCACGACCGTTACCTGCCGCAGGGCCAGTCCGGATGCCGCCCTGTTCGTCGGCTCCGGCAAGGCCCAGGAGATCAAGGATGCGATCGCCGACCTCGATCTCGAGCTCATCATCTTCAACCACGCATTGTCCCCCGCACAGCAGCGCAACCTCGAACGCCTGCTCGAGACGCGCGTGGTCGACCGCACCAGCCTGATCCTCGATATTTTCGCCCAGCGCGCCCAGAGCCACGAGGGCAAGGTGCAGGTCGAACTTGCCCAGCTACAACACCTTGCGACGCGCCTGATCCGCGGCTGGACCCACCTGGAACGCCAGAAGGGCGGTATCGGCCTGCGCGGACCGGGTGAAACCCAGCTCGAAACCGACCGCCGGCTGCTCGGCGAACGCGTCAAGGCCCTGCGCGCCAAGATGGGCAAACTAAGTCGTCAGCGCGCCACACAACGGCGCTCGCGCGGCCGCAGCCAGACGTTTTCGGTCTCGCTCGTGGGTTACACCAATGCCGGCAAATCCACCCTGTTCAACGTGCTGACCAAGGCCGGTGTCTACGCCGCCGACCAGCTGTTTGCGACCCTCGATACGACATCGCGCCGGATCTATCTCGGCGAAGCGGGCAACATGGTGCTGTCGGATACCGTTGGCTTCATCCGCGAGTTACCGCATCAGCTGGTAGCCGCATTCCGCGCAACGCTCGAAGAAACGATCCATGCCGATCTGCTGCTGCATGTGGTCGACGCCGCCAGTCCGGTTCGGATGGACCAGATCGAGCAGGTCAATCTGGTGCTGAAGGAAATCGGCGCCGATCATATTCCGCAAATGCTCGTGTGGAACAAGATTGATGCCGCAGGGCAGGAGCCCGGCGTCGAACGCGATGAATATGATAAGATTCGACGTGTTTTCATCAGTGCCCGGACGGGTGATGGCGTCGATCTTTTGCGCACCGCGTTGTCCGAGTTTGCTCTCGGTGACCTGGCCCTCGATGCCGCAGTGCCCGGCGACTCGGTTTCGTTGGGCAGCGCATCCGATACGCACACCGCCTGACCAGGATTCCCACCCATTATTCAAGCAGATAGCGACAGAATGCTCGTTTCCATACTAAGAAGACTCGGCGTCTCGTTGAACATCAACGACCCGCGCTGGGGGCGGGGCGCAAAGGAAGATGCGCCGCACCAGACGCAGGACGGCAAGAAGCCTGGCGATGGCCCTCCCGATCTGGACCAGCTCTGGCGCGACTTCAATCAGCGCCTCAATCGCCTGTTTGGCAACAAGAGCGGCGGCAGCGGCAACGGCGGTAGTGGTGGCGGCAGCGGATTCAGCCCAGACATGCGTGGCGTGAGCATCGGTGTCGCCGTGCTGGCGGTGATCGTCGGATTCCTGTGGCTGGTGAGCGGGTTCTTCATCGTCTCGGAAGGCCAGACCGCAGTCGTCCTGACATTCGGCAAATACGACCACCTGGCACCCGCCGGCTTCAACTGGCGCTGGCCGTATCCGATCCAGAATCATGAAATCGTCAATGTGTCGCAGGTACGCACGATGGAAGTCGGCTATCGCTCCAGCGTACGCAACAAGCTGCCGAAAGAGGCGCTGATGCTGACCGACGATGAAAACATCATCGATATTCAGTTTGCCGTCCAGTACAAGCTCAAGGATGCCGCCAACTGGGTGTTCCGCAACCGCGACCAGGACGAGATGATCCGCCAGGTCGCCGAAACCGCGATGCGTGAAATCGTCGGAAAGAACAAGATGGATTTCGTGTTGTATGAAGGCCGTGAAAAAATCGCGCTCGATGCCGGACAGCTGATGCAGGAAATCGTGGATCGCTACAAGGCTGGCGTCTCGATCACCAACGTGACGATGCAAGGCGTGCAACCGCCCGAGCAGGTGCAGGCGGCGTTCGACGATGCGGTCAAGGCCGGCCAGGATCGGGAACGCCAGAAGAATGAAGGTCAGGCCTACGCCAACGACGTCATTCCGAAGGCTCGCGGCGCCGCGTCACGCCTGATGCAGGAATCCGAGGCCTATCGGGCCCGCGTGACCGCAAATGCGCAGGGCGATGCATCGCGCTTCAAGCAGGTGCTGGCGGAATATCAGAAGGCGCCGGCAGTCACGCGTGACCGCATGTACATCGAAACCATGCAGCAGATCTTCTCAAGCACCACCAAGGTGATGGTCGACGCGAAAAATGGCAACAACCTGATCTATCTGCCGCTCGACAAGCTCATTTCGCAATCCGCTGCAAACGATGCGAGCAGCATGCACACCGTGCCGCCGCCGAGCTCGGGCGCTGCCGGCGTCAGCCCGGCGCCAGATCCATTGCAGGCGCTCGACGCCAAACGCGCAACAGACCTGCGCGCGCGCGAAAGCCGGGATTCGCGCGATCGGGAGGGACGCTGATGAACCGCCTCGTTTCCTACTGCGTTCTCGGCGTCATCGCATTCTGGCTGTTGATGTCGAGTCTTTTCATTGTCGATCAACGGCAATTTGCCATCGTGTTCGCACTCGGCGAAGTCAAAAGCGTGATCAGCGAACCTGGCCTGCATTTCAAGTTGCCGCCACCTTTCCAAAACGTGCTGTTCCTGGATAACCGGATCCTGACGCTCGACACCCCCGATGCGGACCGTTTCATCACGGCCGAGAAAAAGAACATCCTTGTCGACGCCTTCGTGAAATGGCAGATCGTGAACCCGAAACTGTATTTCGTCAGTTTTGGCGGCGACGAGCGGCGTGCGAACGACCGCATGTCGCAAATCATCAAGGCCGCATTGAATGATGAAATTACCAAGCGCACAGTGCGGGAAGTGATTTCCGGCGAGCGCGGCAAGGTGATGGGCGCGATCCAGAAAAAAGTCGCCGAGGAAGCGACCCAGATCGGCGTCGGGATCGTCGACGTGCGGCTCAAGCGGGTCGACTATGTCGAGAACATCAACAACTCGGTCTATGACCGCATGAAGTCCGAGCGAACCCGCGTGGCCAATGAATTGCGTTCGACCGGCTCCGCAGAGTCTGAAAAAATCCGCGCCGACGCCGATCGCCAGCGCACGGTGATCCTGGCCGAGGCTTATCGGGATGCGGAAAACATTCGCGGCGAAGGCGATGCCAAGGCGTCGGCAACCTACGCGCAGGCGTTCGGCCAGAATCCGGAGTTCTACAAGTTCTATCGAAGCCTCGAAGCCTATCGCGCCAGCTTCAAGAGCCGTAGCGATGTCCTGGTGGTGGATCCGAATTCTGAATTCTTCAAGTACTTCAAGGGTTCGGCGGGCGCCGCCGCTGCGCCGGCTGAACGGAGCCACAAGAAGTAACCGGACCCATGTCCCCGGGCGCGGCGCCAGGCAGGTGTTGCGCCTTCCCCGTTTCCATTTACCGTCTTTCTTTCGCTTCCCATGCCGAACTGGCTTCTCCCTGAAAACATCGCCGATGTCTTGCCGTCCGAAGCGCGCAAGGTCGAGGAACTGCGGCGCGCCATGCTCGACGGTTTCCGCTCCTATGGCTATGAGCTGGTGCAGCCGCCATTGCTGGAATACCTGGATTCACTGCTGACCGGGGCGGGACAGGACCTCGACCTGCGCACCTTCAAGCTGATCGACCAGTTGTCGGGCCGGACCATCGGCCTGCGGGCCGACATGACGACCCAGGTCGCGCGGATCGATGCGCATCTGCTGAACCGTAATTCCGTGACGCGACTGTGCTACGCAGGCAGCGTCCTGCATACCCGCCCGATCGGGCTGCACGCTACCCGCGAGCCACTGCAGATCGGTGCCGAAATTTATGGTCACGCCGGTCTCGAAGCGGATGCGGAAATCCAGCAGCTCGCGCTGGGCTCGCTGGCGTTGGCGGGCTTCGATACCGTGCGCCTGGACCTTTGCCATGTCGGCGTGGTGCGCGCCATCATTCGGGCCGACGCGGCTGCACAAGGACTCGAAGCCGAACTGTTCGGTCTGTTGCGCTCCAAGGATGTACCTGGGCTGCGCGCCATCACGGCGCAGTTCGGCGCCGTCACACGCGATGCCCTGCTGGCGCTGCCGCATCTGTATGGCGAGGTCGATGTCATTGGTCGGGCACGCGCCGTATTGCCAAGTCTGGAAGGCATTTCGAGCGCACTCGATGCGCTGGAGCAGCTGGTCAAGCTCGCCGGCAATGCCCGCGTGACGATCGATCTCGCGGACCTGCGCGGCTATCAATACGAAAGCGGTGCAATGTTTGCCCTGTATGTGCCGAACCTGCCGAATGCGGTTGCCCGCGGTGGCCGCTACGACCATGTCGGCGAAGCCTTCGGCCGGGCCCGTCCCGCAACCGGGTTTTCGCTCGACCTGCGCGAACTGGCGCGACTGTTGCCGCTGGCGCCGCGCACCAGCGCGATCCGGGCGCCGTGGGGCACGGACGCCGCCTTGCACCGTCGGGTGGCGCAACTGCGCGCCGCCGGCGAGATCGTCATCCAGACCCTGCCGGGGCATGAAGACGAAATGGACGAATTCGATTGCGACCGCACCCTGGTGCTGGAAAACGATCACTGGATCATCAAAAACTTAGGCTGAACGATGTCACAAAAAAGCATAGCAAAAAACGTGGTCGTCATCGGTACCCAATGGGGCGATGAAGGCAAGGGCAAGATCGTCGACTGGTTGACCGACCATGCGCAAGGCGTGGTGCGTTTCCAGGGCGGCCACAATGCCGGCCACACGCTGGTCATCGGCGGCAAAAAGACGGCGCTGCAGCTGATTCCGTCGGGCATCATGCGCGACGGCGTCGCCTGCTACATCGGCAACGGCGTGGTCCTGTCGGTGCCGGACCTGCTGCGTGAAATCGACAAGCTACAGGCCAGCGGCGTCGAAGTCGTTTCGCGCCTGAAAGTCTCCGAAGCCTGCCCGGTGATCCTGCCGTATCACACGGCCCTCGACAGCGCACGTGAAATCGCCCGTGGCGCAGCCAAGATCGGCACCACCGGCAAGGGCATCGGTCCAGCCTACGAAGACAAGGTCGCACGGCGTGCGATCCGCGTGGCCGACCTGCTCAATGAAGCCCGTTTCGCCGAAAAACTGCGCGAGAACCTCGACTATCATAATTTCGTCCTCACCCAATACCTGAAGGCCGATGCGGTCGATTTCCAGAAGACTTTTGATGATGCGATGGGCAACATCGCGCGCGTCGCGCCGATGGTGGCCGACGTCTCCAGCGCGCTGTACGCCGCCCACAAGAACGGCGCGAGCCTGCTGTTCGAAGGCGCGCAGGGCAGCTTGCTCGACGTCGATCACGGCACCTACCCGTTCGTCACCTCGAGCAACTGCGTGGCCGGCAATGCGGCCGCGGGATCGGGTGTCGGGCCCAACATGCTGCATTACGTCCTGGGCATCACCAAGGCCTACACCACCCGGGTCGGATCCGGTCCGTTCCCCTCCGAGCTTTCTACCGACGACGGCGTCGGCAAGCACCTGTCGGCAGTCGGCCATGAATTCGGCACGGTTACCGGACGCGCACGCCGCTGCGGCTGGTTCGATGCGGCCCTGCTGAAACGTTCGGTACAGATCAACGGCGTCTCGGGCATGTGTCTGACCAAGCTCGATGTGCTCGATGGCCTGACGTCCCTGAAGATCTGTACCGGCTACCGGCTGGGCGACCGCGTGGTCGATATCTTCCCGGTCGGCGCCGAGGACGCGGCGCGCTGCGAACCGATCTACGAAGAACTGCCGGGCTGGACCGATTCGACGGTCGGTGCGAAATCGATGATGGCGCTGCCGGCAAATGCACGTTCGTACGTCAAGCGGATCGAGGAATTGGTAGGCGTGCCGATCGACATGGTGTCGACCGGACCGGACCGCGAGGAAACGATCGTCCTGCGGCATCCGTTCAAGTAGACCCGCCATGTCGCGCGAGCTTCCGCAGTCGTCGGCCGGACATCTCTGGATCGGCTGGGAAGAGTATCACCGCGCGATCGAAGAGCTGGCGGCGCTGGTGCATGCGTCCGGCTGGAAGTTCGACCAGATCCTGTGCCTGGCGCGCGGCGGATTGCGTCCGGGCGATGTGCTGTCGCGACTCTTCGACGTCCCGCTGGCGATTCTGTCGACCAGTTCCTATCGTGCCGATGCCGGCACGGTCCAGGGCGAACTCGATATCGGGTCGGCGGTGACGATGGCGCGCGGATCACTCGGTGGGCGGGTGCTGCTGGTCGATGACCTGGTCGATTCCGGGGTGACGTTGCGGCGGGTGCAGCAGCATCTGGAACAGACCGAGGCGGCGATCATCGAGATCAGATCGGCGGTCATCTGGTACAAGCAGTGCTCGGTGCTGAAGCCCGATTTTTATCTGCATTATCTTCCCGACAATCCCTGGATTCATCAGCCGTTCGAGCAATATGATGGTCTGCGGGCAGATCAACTAGTTGCATGGATGAAGAAGGGACGCACGGAGGGGCCCGGCGAGGCCGGCTGAGAGCTGATTTTGAGGGCGGTTTCAACCTGCGCATTACTGCAGCAAGCAAGCAAGCTGCGGATGGGGGAAGCCGCAGCAGGGAACGGAATTCGCAACGCCTTGAAAAGCGTCCGGACAATAAAAAAACCCGCCGACGAATCAACGGGTTTTCTCATAAACCGTGGTGCCCACGGAGGGACTCGAACCCCCACACCCTAAGGCACATGGACCTGAACCATGCGCGTCTACCAATTCCGCCACGTGGGCCTTGCCTTGCAAAGACAGCGATTATAGCGGAAAAAAAATTGAAGTCAATTGGAAACCCGGGCAAAAATCACCTGTCGATTTTCTGATCATTCGACGATGCCGCACGAGCCGCCGCAAGCGGTGTTTTATCCGGGCGCGTCGCACGAATAGCACGAAGAGTGCCGCCGTCCGTTACACTAGCAGCGCAGGGACTATGGCAACCTGCACAACTTAAAACCATCAATAAAGAAGCAAATCACCTTTGAACCAATATTCTTACACCATTCCCAGCCGCGAGGAAATTCTCGGCATCCTGCGCAAGGCCAGCGAGCCGCATGACATCGGCGCGATCGCGGCCGTACTCGGCGTAAAGCCGGATGAACTCGACGGCCTGACGCGACGGCTCAATGCCATGGAGCGCGATGGGCAGATCAAGCCGGATCGTTCCGGTCAGTACCAGTTGTCGAATGCGACCAGCTTCATCGAGGGCCGGGTATCGAGCCATCGCGAGGGCTATGGATTCCTGATTCCGGACGAGGGCGGCGACGATATCTTCCTGCCGGAAAAAGAAATGCAGAAAGTGCTGAACGGCGACCGCGTGCGGGCCCGCCTGATCGGTACCGACCGCCGCGGCCGCCCCGAGGGCACCATCGTCGAAGTCGTCAGCCGCGCCAATACCCATGTGATCGGCCGCCTGCTCAACGAAAACGGCGTCTGGATCGTCGCACCCGAAGACAAGCGAATCGGCCAGGACATCCTGCTGGCCGGTTCACCCGGCAAGGCCAAGAGCGGCCAGGTGGTCAGCCTCGAACTCACCGAGCAGCCGTCGCGCTATTCGCAGGCAGTCGGCAAGATCGTCGAAGTGCTCGGCGATATCGACGACCCGGGCATGGAGATCGAGATCGCGGTGCGCAAGTTCGGCGTGCCGCATGAGTTTTCCGAGGGCGCCAAGAAGCTGGCGGCCAAGCTGCCGAGCGAAGTCCGCCCGGCGGATCTGGCCGAGCGCGTCGACCTGCGTGACGTGCCGCTGGTGACGATCGATGGCGAAGATGCGCGCGATTTCGACGATGCCGTCTATTGTGAACCGGTCAAGATCGGCCGCACCGATGGCTACCGTCTGATCGTGGCGATCGCCGATGTCAGCCATTACGTCAAGCCGAACGATGCGCTGGACGTGGATGCGCTGGAACGCAGCACCTCGGTCTATTTTCCGCGGCGCGTGATACCGATGCTGCCCGAGAAGCTCTCCAACGGATTGTGCTCGTTGAATCCGGCGGTGGACCGCCTGACGCTGGTGTGCGATGCCGTGATCACCACCAAGGGCGAGATCAAGGCGTACCAGTTCTATCCGGCGGTGATCCATTCGGCCGCCCGCCTGACCTATACCGAAGTGGCGTCGATCCTGTCGAACACCAAGGGCACCGAAGCGGCGCGTCGTCCCGGCCTGGTGCCGCACCTGCTGCATCTCAACGAGGTGTATCACGCCTTGCTGCATGCGCGCCACGAGCGCGGCGCGATCGACTTCGAGACCACCGAAACCTACATCGTCTGCAATGCGATGGGCAAGATCGAACAGATCCTGCCGCGCACCCGCAATGATGCGCACAAGATCATCGAAGAGTGCATGCTGGCCGCAAACGTCTGCGCCGCCGATCTGCTGGAGCGCCACAAGCATCCTGCGGTGTATCGCGTGCATGCGACGCCGACCAAGGAAAAGCTGACCCAGGTGCGGACCTTCCTGAAGCAGGTCGGCCTGAACCTCGGTGGCGGCGATTCGCCGACGGCGTCCGATTATGCGGCGCTGATGCCGAAGATCAAGGCCCGTCCGGATGCGTTGCTGCTGCAGACGATGCTGTTGCGCTCGATGCAGCAAGCTGTCTACAGCCCGGAAAACATCGGTCACTTCGGCCTCTCGTACAAGGCCTATGCCCATTTCACCAGTCCGATCCGACGCTATCCCGACCTGCTCACGCACCGGGCAATCAAGGCGATCCTGAAAGGCAAGCGCTACGATCCGAAAGGCTTCGACGCCAGCGCGCTCAACACCACGCTGTCGCCGGCCACGCGCAAGCAGCATGCAGCCGACAAGGCTTCAGGCAAGAAGCGCCCGGAAGGGGACCACGCCGTATGGGAAGCGCTCGGCATTCACTGCTCGGCCAACGAGCGGCGCGCCGACGAAGCCTCGCGCGATGTCGAGGCGTGGCTCAAGTGCTATTTCATCCGCGACAAGCTCGGCGAGGAATTTACCGGGACGATTTCGGGTGTGGCCACCTTCGGCATTTTCGTGCAGCTCGATTCGCTGTTCATCGAAGGCATGGTGCATGTCACCGAGCTGGGCGCAGATTATTTCCAGTATGACGAAGCGCGGCATGAGTTGCGCGGTGAACGTACCGGTATCCGTTACCAGCTGACCGATCGGGTGACGGTGCAGGTCAGCCGCGTCGATCTGGATGCGCGCAAGATCGACTTGCGGCTCGTCACCGAACCCGGCATCAAGACCTTGCTGAGAAACGAGGCGAAACGCTCCGAGGACGAGCATCAGGCGCGCGCCAGCAAGTCGGTCCGCAAGGCGCTTGGCGAGGGTGGCGACGCCATCGTGGTCGAGGTCGCCGGCGCGGGCCAAACCAAGTCCGGCAAGCATGGCGAGAAGCGCGGCGGCAAATCCGGTGCGAAGACGCATGCCGCAGATGGCGGCGCCAAGCCGGCCAACAAATCCGGCCGGAAGAAACGATAAATCATGAAAAGCAAAATGATTTTCGGCTTTCATGCGGTTACTGCCCGATTGCGTCACGAAGCGGCCAGCGTCGAAGAGATCTACGTCGACGCCAGCCGGGAAGACCGGCGCATGCAGGAACTGCTGCGTGCTGCGAAGGCCGTCAACGTGCGCGTCATCCAGGCCGACGACGCGCGCCTATCCAGCATCGTCGGCACCCGGCGCCACCAGGGTGTGGTGGCGAAAGCCGGTGAGCTGTCGCTGGCCCGCAATCTCGACGAACTGCTCGACGCGATCGTCGGCCCGCCGCTGATCCTGATCCTCGACGGCATCACCGATCCACACAACCTCGGCGCCTGCCTGCGGGTGGCCGATGGCGCCGGCGCCCATGCCGTGATCGCACCGAAGGACCGCGCGGTCGGACTCAACGCCACCGCCGCCAAGGTCGCCAGCGGCGCCGCCGAAACCGTGCCCTACATCACGGTGACGAACCTGGCGCGCACGTTGCGCGACCTGAAAGAGCGCGACATCCAGCTGACCGGCACCACCGAGGATGCAGAAAAAGGCCTCTACGAAGCGGATTTCCGCGGTGGCTCGGCGCTGGTGATGGGTTCGGAAGGCGAAGGCATGCGGCGTCTGACGCGCGACACCTGCGACCTGCTGGTGTCGGTGCCGATGTTCGGCTCCGTCGAGAGCCTGAACGTATCTGTTGCGTCCGGCGTCTGCCTGTACGAAGCGCGCCGTCAACGTATCGTGATGTCGAGCTGAGCATGTTCGATCGTGTACGGGAAGACCTGGCCAGCATCATGGAGCGCGATCCTGCTGCGAGGAGCGCATGGGAAATCGCGACCTGCTATCCCGGATTCCATGCAATCGTCATGCATGGCTGGGCGCAGTGGTGCTGGCGGCGCAATCTGAAGTGGCTTGGCCGCTTCACCTCGCAGATTGCGCGCCTGTTCACCGGCATCGAGATCCATCCCGGTGCAACCATCGGCCGCCGCGTGTTCATCGACCATGGCTTCGGTGTGGTCATCGGCGAAACCGCCGAGGTCGGCGACGACTGCACGATCTACCAGGGTGTGACCCTCGGTGGTACTTCGCTCAGCAAGGGTGCAAAGCGGCATCCGACGCTGGAACGCGGCGTCATCGTCGGCGCCGGCGCCAAGGTACTTGGCGGTTTCACGGTCGGCGAGGGCGCCAAGGTCGGCTCCAATGCGGTTTTGACGAAGGAAGTGCCGCCTGGGGCGACCGCGGTTGGCAATCCAGCGCGCATCATCCTGAAGGAACGCGGCGACCCGCGCGAAGAAGCCGCGGCGCGCATGTTCGCTGCCTACGGTGTAACACCGAATGGCGACGATCCACTATCGAAGGCCCTGCACGGATTGATCGACAATGCTGCCGCGCAGGAGCTGCAGATCACCCGCATTCTGGCATCGCTGAAATGTGCCGGGATCGACTGTGAAAGTCTGGCCGCCGCTGAAAAATTCAACCTCGCGGAAATGAACAAGCTGGTCGAATGATGCCGGGGCCCGCCGGCGGCGACGATCGCTGCCGCATCCGGAACAGTTGATCGCAAGCGAGACAGCCGTGGCGCTACTGGCAGAGCGACTACGCATGCCGTACAGTGCAGACTTGCCAATGCAGAGGACCTGCCAACCTTGATC
>JACMOV010000098.1 GCA_014377845.1 Herminiimonas sp. | reverse complement strand
GGCAAGACCGCCATGGCGTTCCAGGGTACCTGGGCCTCGGGGCTGCTGATGCATGCCGATAATTTCAGCACCGGTGTCATGCCTGCCCCTTGGAATGCGCGCGGCAAGCCGCTGGTGCCGGTGATCGGCAGTGAGACCGGATTCGGCATCTGTCCGACGCGGAACCAGAAGGCGGCGCTGCAGTTCCTCGAGTTCATCTACGGCAAGGGCTTTTCGATCCAGCAGAACAAGCGCCAGAACATCCCGCCACTCAAAAAGGTCGATGGTCCGGTCATCAGCGACCCGAAGGTGGCGAACCTGGTTGCGGAAATCGGCAAGGCGCCGGTGACCGGTGGTCTGTATTACGCTTTCCTGCCGGCGTCGACGATCGACATGCTGCATCCGCTGCTTGAAGACCTCCTGGCGGGCAAGGTCTCGCCCGCCGCGGCGGCCCGTGCGCTCGATCGGTCGATCAAGGCCGAAGCCCTGATCCGCAACCGCTGATACCCGGTACAGAAACCCCACGAGATGCGCAACCTCCTCGACTTCATATCGCTGAAGGTGCTGCGCCGGATCGATATCCGGTATCGGCTGATCGTTGCCTTCATTGCACTGTCGCTGCTGCCGCTTGCGGTCTCCGGCGTGCTGTCCTATGCCGAGTCGAGCCGTGCCATCCAAGACAAGACGCGTGTGTTTTTCGTGGAAATCGTCAAGCAGGTCGCCCAGAATTTTGCGCTGCAAATGGGACAGCTCGAGGCCGCGAGCGAGAGCTTCGTCTTGTCGGACCGCGTGCAAACGGCGCTGGAACACTACTATGGCAACGACGAGACGGCGCGCGTCCACGCGCGCTCCGACCTGACCCGGATCCTGCTGGAGAAGTACGGTTCATTCGATTACATCAACCAGAAATACCTGCTCGACAATCAGTACAACATGATGGACACCCAGGTGTTTTCGCAGCTCGGCGACAGCATCGTGCGCCTGGCCGAAAGCACTGCCGCCGGCGGCCGTCCAGTGTGGACCACCTATCGCAGTTCGGCCGGCCAGGAAAGCATCGCGCTGGTGCGCAAGATCCGCACGAAGACCGACAACCGGCTGGCCGGCACGCTCTTCATCGGCGTCAAGGCCTCGCAGTTTTCCAGCATCTTCGACAGCGTCGCGCTTGGCGAGGATGCGAGCCTGTTCGTGGTCGACCTCAAGGATGGCCGTATCATCGTCGAAGGCAAGCGCGCGGCATCGGGCAGCCGCGCCGAGCCGGCGTTGCTCAAGGCGATCAGCCAGCAGTCCGTCGCCGGCCACGAAACGAATTTCATCGGCTACGATGCGCACGACGGCACCCCTTATCGGGCGGCCTACGCCCGCGTTCCGGATACCTCCTGGTATGTGGTCGATACGGTATCGCTGCGCAGCCTGATGGCCGAGCCGGAATCGATGCGCAATCGGGTGCTGCTGATCGGCCTGGCCTGCTTTGCGTGCGCGCTGATTTTTTCGGTAGTCATTTCACGCAGCATTTCCACGCCGCTGGATGCGTTGATTGCGATCATGCAGCAGACCGAGTCGGGCAACTACCGGATGCGCGCGCCCACCACCGGGCAGGATGAAATCACGATGTTGTCCGAGCGCTTCAACGCCATGGCCGGACGCGTGCTGGAACAGAATGATCAGCTCGAGGAACGGGTCGCCGAGCGAACCCGCGACCTCGCACAAGCCACCCGCACGCTGGAAATATTGAGCACCACCGATGGCCTCACCGGGATTGCCAACCGGCGCCGTTTCGATGCCATGTTCGCCGCCGAGATCCAGCGCGCAGCCCGTGCCGGCGAGCCGCTGACGCTGATGATGCTGGACGTGGACCTGTTCAAGAACTACAACGACTTCTACGGCCATCAGGCCGGCGACGATTGCCTGCGCGAGGTTGCGTTGTTCCTGCAGTCGCGCTCGCGCCGGTCGAGCGATCTGGTGGCCCGCTATGGCGGCGAGGAGTTCGCCTTCGTGTGCATCGATACCGATGCCGCCAGTGCGCGCGAACTGGCGCAATCGCTCTGCACCGCCATCGCTGCCCGTGACCTGCCGCATACCCGCTCACCGTTTGGCTGCATCACGCTGAGCATCGGCGTCGCAACGCTGGTACCGCAGCCCGGCACGACGCCGGAAATGATGATCAGGATGGCGGATGCGGCGATGTACCGCGCAAAAAACGAAGGCCGCAACCGGGTGTGCGAGGCGGCGGGGTAGCGCGCTGTCAGCGTCCTTCAGACGCCTAGCCAGCGGCCCAGTTCCTGCGGCGATTGCAGCAGGTCAGCCGAGGCGCCGGTCAGCACCACCCGACCCTTTTCGAGGATCGCCGCGCGGTCGGTGTGACGCAGCACTGCGCGGTAGTCGCGATCGACCACCAGCGTGCTGATGCCGGTGGCGCGCACTGCGGCGATCACGTTCCAGATTTCCGCCACGATCAGCGGCGCCAGGCCTTCGGTCGCTTCATCCAGGATCAGCAGATGCGGATTGAGCAGCAGCGCACGACCGATCGCCAGCATCTGCTGTTCGCCGCCCGACAGTTGCTGACCGCCGTGGTCGAGCCGCTCCTGCAGGCGCGGAAACAGGGCGAGGATGCGCTCCAGCGTCCATTCGCGCCGGCCATCCGGCCCCGGTCGCGCCGTCATGACGAGGTTTTCGCGTACCGACAGGTTCGGGAAGATGCCGCGTCCCTCCGGCACATACCCGATACCGAGCCGCGCCATTTTTTCCGGCGACCGTCCGGTGACGTCGCGACCATCCCACGTGATCCGTCCGGATACAGCCGGCACGAATCCCATGAGCGTGCGGATCAGGGTGGTCTTGCCCATGCCGTTACGACCCAGCAGGCCCAATGCACAGCCGGCCGGCAACTGCAGATCGATGTCGTGCAGGATGTGGCTGTCGCCGTAAAAGCTGTTGAGCCCCGAGACGCTCAGCATGGCGCGCTCCCGGCCGCCGGCTCGTCACCAAGATATGCCGTGCGGACGGCGGGATCGATTCGGATGGCGGCCGGGGTGTCGCTGGCGATCACCCGGCCGTTGACCATGACGGTAATGCGATCGGCAACGCGAAAGACAGCATCCATGTCGTGCTCGACCAGCAGGATCGCGTGTGTGGTCTTGAGATGCTCCAGCAGCGAGAGCATGCGTTCGCTTTCTTCGGCGCCCATGCCGGCGAGCGGCTCGTCAAGCAGCAGTACCCGCGGCCGGCCGGCCAGGCACATCGCGATTTCGAGCTGGCGCTTCTGGCCATGGCTGAGGGTGCCGGCGATGCGTGCCGCAGCCGTCGCCAGCCCCGCGGTTGCCAGCACCTCGCCGGCAATGCCGCACGCATGCGAACAGGCACGCGCCGATTCCCACACGAACCACGCACGCGGGCGGCCAGCCTGCGCGGCGAGACGGCAGTTCTCCAGCACGGTCAGCTCCGGAAAGATGGTGGTGCGCTGGTAGGTCCGGCCGATGCCCGTCCTGGCGCGGCGATGCTGCGGCATGGCGGTGATGTCGGCGGCCATCAAGGCGATGCTGCCGCTGGAGACGGCCAGCTCGCCAGAGAGCATGTTGATGAGGGTCGACTTGCCCGCGCCGTTGGTACCGATCACGGCATGCAGGACGCCGGCATGCAGGTCCAGCGAGACCTGCTCGACGGCAGTCAGGCCGCCGAACCGGCGCGTCAGGCCGACTGCGCGCAGGAGCGGCGTCGCTGCGTGCGGCACCGCGGTCATGCCAGCGTCATGCTGCATCGGCTGCCTCCGGCTTCGTCGCCTTGCGGCCACCCAGGCGCAGGCGGCCGATCCCGATCAGTCCCTTTGGCAGCAGGGCGACGCAGAGGATCATTGTCAGCCCGAGCGGCAATTGCCAGCGCGCCGCGAAAGCGCCGAAGAAGGCCTCGGATGCATAGAATTCCTTGAGCAGGATGAAGCCGATGGCGCCGATCACCGCGCCGCGCAGGCTGCCTAATCCACCGAGGATAATCATCAACAGCACCGCGCCGGATTCATGCCACGACAGCAGCTCCGGATTGACGCCGCCGTTCTTGGTGGCGAACAGGAAGCCGGCCAGTCCTGCCAGCATGCCGGCGATCACGAAGGCCGCCAGCTTGTAGGCATAGGTCGCGTAACCGGCGGCGCGCATGCGTTGTTCGTTGATGCGGATGCCAGCCAGCGCGTGACCGAAGCGCGAGCGCCGCAGCAGCGCCAGCAAGCCGTAGGTCGCGCACAGCAGCGCCACGGCAAACAGGTACAGGTGGCGCGGCTGCTCGAGATCGATCAGCGTGATGCTGCCCAGCCGCAGCGCGGGCCGGGTGGTCAGGAACAGGCCATCGCTGCCGCCGCCGATCGCGGTGTCGTGGAAGACGAAATACGCCATCTGCGCAAAGGCCAGCGTGACCATGATGAAGTACACGCCGCGGGTGCGCAGGCTGAGTGCGCCGACCATGAGCGCATACGCGCCGGCAGCCGTCACCGATAACAACAGCACCAGCGGCAGGGCGGCAGGGGCGGTCCCGGCGCAAGCCAATGCGGTGACGTAGGCAGCGATACCGAAGAACGCAGCATGGCCGAGGCTGATCAGGCCCGTGGTGCCAACCAGCAGTTCCAGGCTCAGGGCGAAGATCGCGTAGATCACGATCTTCAGCACCAGGTCCTGCAGGTACGGCGACAGCACGGCAGGCAGCATGGCAAGTGCGACTGCCAGTACGATTGCCGGTACGATTGCCACGACCGGAGTCGACATCGATGAGGATGCCGTCATCGATGTGGGGCCCAAGCCCGGCGTCACGGCAGGCGCTGCAATCGGCGCAGGTGGCGCAGAAGGCGGATGCATGATCAGTAACCCCTGCCCTTCAAGCCTTCCGGCCGCCATATCAGGATCAGCGCCATCAGCACGTAGATGCCGATGCCGCTGAACTGCGCAAAAAATACCTTGCCGAAGGTGTCCACGAATCCCACCAGCAGCGAGGCGATCAATGCGCCGGAGATGGAGCCGACACCGCCGATGACCACCACCACGAAACAGATGATCAGGATCTGGCCGCCCATGCCGGGATAGACGGAGGTGGTCGGCGCGGCGATCATGCCGGCCAGCGCAGCCAGCGCTACACCTGCAGCGAACACGATACGGTAGAGCAGGCGGATATCGATGCCCAGCCCGCGCACCATGTCGCGGTTGCTGGCGCCAGCGCGGATCATCATGCCCAGCCGTGTGTGATTGACCACCAGGTAGAGCGCCAGCGCCACCAGCAAACACGCGAAACCGGCAAACAGGTTATAGACCGGATACGACATCAGCTTGCCAAGCGCGAAGCTGCCCGACAGCCAGGGCGGCGCGCTGACGCCATGCACGTCGTTGCCGAACAGGATGCTGCGTACCTCCTCGAACACCAGGATCAGCGAATACGTCATCAGCACCTGCTGCAGGTGATTGCGTTGGTACAGGTAGCTGAAGAAGAGCCATTCGAGCAGAAAGCCGAATACCGCCGCCAGCAAGACGCCGGCCAGCATCTGCAGCAGGAACTGGTCGCCGAAGAGCGGCGCGAGCGCGAACGCCAGGTAGGCGCCCAGCATGTAGAAACTGCCGTGCGCCAGATTGATCACGCCCATGATCCCGAAGATGAGCGTGAGTCCGCTCGCCACCAGAAAAAGCAGCAGGCCGTACTGGACCGCGTTCAGGCACTGAACGAGAAAAGTCGAAAATTCCATGGCAGCGGATCGGGCAAATAGAAGCAGGAAAAGCGGCCCGTCGCCGGACCGGCATCCTACATCTTGCAGCCTTTCGCCGGATCGGCCAGTGCCTTCATGGCGATGCCGCGGCTCTCGTTGTTCTTGCCCTTGACTTCACGCAGGTAGATATCCTGGATCGGGTTATGTGCGGTCGACAGGCTGAACTTGCCACGCGGACTATCGATCTGCGCACTGCTCATGCCGGCAATGACCTTGTCCTGGTTTTTGATGTCGCCACCGGCGGCCTTCAGTCCCGCTGCCAGCAACTGCGCGGCGTCGTAACCCTGCACCGCGTAGACGTCCGCATTGACCTTGTAGGTCTTGGCGAAGTTGAGGCGGAACGCATTGTCGCGCGGCGTGTTGAGATTGTCCGCGTAATGCAGGGTGGTCAGCATGCCTTGCGCCGCTGCGCCTTGCGCTTCCAGCGTGCCGTCGGTGAGGAAGCCCGGACCGTACAGCGGAATCGTCTTGTTCAATCCTGCGGCTGCGTAATCCTTGACGAACTTGACGGCGCCGCCGCCGGCAAAGAACGCAAACACGGCATCTGGTTTCTGCGCCGCGATCTGGGTCAGCAGCGCCTGGAATTCGACATTCGGAAACGGCAGCGTCAGGTTTTGCGCGATCTTGCCGCCGCCTTTTTCAAAGCCTTCGACGAAGCCCTTGGCCGATTCCAGTCCGGCCGCATAATTCCAGGTGATGGTGATCGCATTCTTGTGCCCGCGTTCGGCGGCGACCTTGCCCATCGCGTACGCTGGTTGCCAGTTGGTGAACGAGGTGCGGAAGATATTCTTGGCGCATATCGCGCCGGTGATGACGTCTGCACCGGCGTTCGGCACGATCATGAGCGTGCCGGTTTCGCGCGCGACCTTGGCCATGCCGAGCGCCACGCCGGAGTGAACCGTGCCAACCAGGACATCGACCTGGTCGCGCTTGATCAGCTTGTTGACGTTTTCGGTCGCCTTTGATGGCTCCGATTCGTCGTCGACCTTGAAGTACTCGATCTCGCGTCCGGCCAGCTTGCCCCCCTGCTCGGCAACGTACAGCCTGAAGCCGTTCTCAATCATCGTGCCGAGATTGGCGTAGGTGCCGGTGGCCGGCAGCATCAGGCCGACCTTGACCGGTGCGGTCTGGGCATGAGCGGGCGTGGCGCCGAGGGCGGCAATGGCGAAGATGGGAACGGCAATGGCGAGTGTGCGGCGCGTGAAGATGAATGTGCTGGATGTCATGGGGTCTCCTCCGTGTTGTCTCTGGTGTTTTTATTGATGTTGTCGCCGCTGTTTTTGTCGACGTGACTTGTTTTGTTGCGGTTGTTGTTCTTGCCATTGCCGGCGTCTGTAATGTCGCTTCCGGCGGCCTGCATTATAAAGCGCGCCACGGTCTCGATGACGGCTTGCGGCGCATCCCGTTGCGGCGAATGACCGCACGCCGGAAGTACAGACAACGTGGTACCGGGATTGCGCCGGGCAATGCCGCGAATTTGCTCCAGCGTGCCGTATTCATCGTCCGCACCCTGAATCGCCAGGATCGGACAGGTGATGCGTTCACACTCGGCCTCGATATTGAATGTCCGGAATTGCGGATCGAGCCACACATCGTTCCAGCCCCAGAAGGCGGAATCGACATCGGCATGAAAGCGCCCGAGTTTTTCACGCAGACCGGTGTTGAGATAGGTTTCGCGCACGGCGCGAATGCTGTCGATCGTCAGGTCTTCGACGAAGATGTGCGGTGCGACCACCACGATGCCCCGCAGGTCGGCCTCGCTGCGCGCCGCATGCAAAAGCGCAATCGAGCCGCCATCGCTATGGCCGAACAGCCAGGGCCGCTGGATCTGCAGCGCCCTGAAAAGAGGCGGCAGCACTTCGTTGGCCTGACGTTGCATGAAGTCGACCGGGAAGCGTTCGGCTGAAGGCCGCGGGGTCGAGTCGCCGTAACCGAAACGCGAGAACACCAGGCCGCGCATGCCGAGTCGCCGACACAGGGTCTCCGGAAAATCTTTCCACGTCGCGACCGAACCCAGGCCCTCGTGCAGGAACACCATCACCGGGGTATCGGTCGGGTCCTTCGATGCGTCGCCGACCATGCGGTACGCGATTTCCAGCGGCCGACCCAGCCAGTCGATGCCAACGCGTTCCAGCATCAGGCGCCCGCCAGCGCGCGCAGCCTGAATCGCTGGATCTTGCCGGTTGCGGTCTTTGGCAGGTCGTCGACGAAGATGATGTCACGCGGATACTTGTGTGGCGCCAGCTTGCCCTTGACCCAGACCTTGAGATCGTCAGCCAGAAGCGCGCCTGCAGGATTGCCGGCGCGCGGCACGACATAGGCCATCGTGCGGGTCAGGCCCTGCGCGTCGGCGACCCCGATCACGGCGCATTCGAGCACCGACGGATGGGCTGCCAGCACTCCCTCGACTTCGATCGGTGAGACGTACTGGCCGCTGACCTTGAGCATGTCGTCGCTGCGGCCGGCATAGGTGTAATAACCATCGGCGTCGACCATGTACTTGTCGCCGCTCTTGACCCATTCGCCCTGGAAGGTGGCGCTGCTTTTTTCGCGTGCGGTCCAGTACATCAGGGCGGCGCTCGGGCCGCGGATGTAGAGGTCGCCGATGTCGCCCGGTGCCGTCGGGCGGCCGCTTTCGTCGCGCAGCGCGATGTCGTAGCCCGGCACCGGTTTGCCCGTTACACCGTAACGCACGTCGCCGGGCCGGTTCGACAGGAAGATGTGCAGCATCTCGGTCGAGCCCAGGCCGTCGAGGACATGGGCGCCGAAATGCGCATGAAACTGCTGGCCGATCTCGCGCGGCAGGGCTTCGCCGGCGGAGGCGCAGATGCGCAGCGCGACCGAATCTTTCGACGGCAGATCTGCAGAGGCCAGCATCCCGACGTAGAGCGTCGGTACGCCGCAGAAAACCGTCGGCCGATGCTGCACCAGGCGCGCGAACACCGCTGCAGGCGTCGGCCGTTCCGCCATCAGGATCGTGGTCGCGCCTGCGCTCAGAGGAAAGGTCAATCCATTCCCGAGGCCGTAGGCGAAAAACAGCTTTGCGGCGGAAAAGACGACATCCTCGGCAGTCACGCCCAGTACCGGCGTGCCGTACAGCGCTGCGGTCCAGTACAGGTTCGCATGCGTGTGGACGGCGCCTTTCGGACGGCCGGTGGAGCCGGAGGAATACAGCCAGAAGGCGATCTGGTCAGCATGGGTGTCGTGCGCCGAAGGGGCGGTTGATCCTGGCGAGGCGGGAACGAGCAGTACCGAAAAATCCTTGGCCTCGGGCGGCAGCGTTGAAGTTGCGCCGGCGACGAACACCGGTGTGGCAAGGCCGGACTGCAGCTTCGCATCCAGAATCGCCGGCAACAGCGGCGCCGACACGATGATCAGCTGCGCGCCACAGTGCTGCAGCATGTACGCGTAGTCTGTTGCAGGCAGCAGCGTGTTGACCGGCACCGGAACGACGCCGGCATGCAGGGCACCGAGCAGTGCGACCGGCATGTCGATCGTGTCCTGCATGACGAGCAGGATGCGTTCCTCGGGACGCACGCCCTGCGCGCTCAGACCCGCCGCAAACGCGTGCACGCGCTCGTCCAGTTCGCCGTAGCTCAGCGACCGGGTATCGTCGATGTAGGCGGACTTCCCATGGCGCCCCGTGTTCAGTGCCAGGATGTGGGCCGCAAAGTTGAAACGCTCGGGTACGCCCTGCCCCTTGCCGCCGACCGCGTTCGCTTGCGTATTCATGCAGTGTCCCCCCGTCCCGCTTTGCCGCCGTGTCGGTCGCCGATGTTCCGCAGCGACTGCAAGCCGTGTTGTGATTGACATGCCTCAGCGCCTGTTTCATTTGGCAGGCGTGCAGCGTCTTCGCGCCGTTTATAATGCATGTTGAATTCAGTATATGTGCATTAACTTGCTTACGTCAATTATCGAGACGATACTATATTTCATCTACCTGAAGGCTGACTGCACTATCCCGCCATGACCCAGAAATCTTCCGCAGTGCATTTACCAAGGCCCGCCACGCCGCTGACCGATGTGGCGCTCGATGCCGAACGCGACCCGTTCCTCGCGGCCCTCGGCGAGCGGTTGCGCATGCTGCGCTCGCGTCGCGGGCTGACCCGCAAGGCGCTGGCGCGACTGGCGGCCGTCTCGGAGCGCCATGTCGCCAATGTCGAGTCGGGCGTCGGCAATGCATCGATCCAGTTCCTGCGGCAGCTGACAGCGGTGCTGAACTGCTCGCTGGCGGAAATGATCGGCGACGAGACTGCCTCCTCACCCGAATGGCTGATGATCCGCGAGATCCTGCGCGGTCGCAGCGAAGCCGAACTGGCCGCCGGCCGCATCGCCCTGACCGGCGTGTTCGAGGCGCCCACCAGCGAAGCCGCGCGATGCCAGCGGGTTGCCCTGATCGGCCTGCGCGGCGCCGGGAAATCGACGCTTGGCCGGGTTCTCGCGGAAGAGTGGAAAGTACCCTTCGTAGAGTTGAGCCGGCATATCGAAACCATTGCCGGCTGCAGCATCGGCGAGATCTACGCGCTGTACGGTCCGAATGCGTACCGGCGCTATGAATTCCGGGCGCTGGAAGACGTCATCCAGCGCTTTCCGAAGGCCGTCATTGCGACGCCGGGTGGAATCGTGTCCGATCCCGCAACCTTCAACCTCCTGCTGTCGCACTGCTTCACGGTCTGGCTCAAGGCAACCCCGGAAGAGCACATGGCGCGCGTGGTCGCGCAGGGCGACCTGCGGCCGATCGAAGGTAATCGGGAAGCCATGGAAGACCTGAAGCAGATCATCGGTAGCCGCACCCAGTTCTATGCAAAGGCGGATGCGTCGGTCGACACCGGCGGGGTCGAACAGGAAGAAGCCTATCGCCGTCTGGCAGACAAGTTGCGCGAGTCGCGGCCTCGGCAAGCGATCTGACAGGCTGAAATCGGCAATATAGTGCATTAGTCAGCTGTGTCTCTGGATGCGATTGTGCGGATCGTGCGCCATCCCGTTGCTCTAGGGACGACGGTGATGCTTGTGTTCCCGCAATACGAATTTGACCGGTATTCGTATTCTCGTGGGTTGTCCGTCAACCCAGTCGAGTCCCGCCATGCAGTCTGCCGCCCTTTCTTCGCCCTCCCGGGCCGCTCGCCCCGATACTTTTGCCACTCCCGCGTCTGTCGAGCCATGCGATCTGCCATCGACTTCGCGCAGCGTCCACGACACTGCTCCTGCGGCAGTCGAGCGCGTGATCACCTTGCCGATATCGCAGCATCTTTTCAACCTGCATGCCTTGCGCACCGTGCTCGATGCGCGCCAGGTCGACGCGAAGAACACCATGTTGCGGATCGCCAGCCACGTGCCAATCAGTTCGCCGAACCGCGCATTGCTTACCCAACAGCAGCAATCGCAGCTTCAGGCCGCGCGCAGCAGAAGCCTCGCGGCCGCACTGACACCTGAAGAGGCAGCCAGCGTCAATGAGGACCACGAGATTGGCCTTTCTCGAACCGCCAGTTTCCTGCTTGTCGATCCAGTTGCGCGCGACATCACACAGGCGAATGCAGAAGGCGTGTTTGCGACGGCAGCAGTCGAGAAGCTGCCGATGCCGACGCGCGCCGTGCTGACAGCCCAGGTCGACGCGCTCAAGCGGCATGTCGAGCGCATCAGCCTCAAGGCAGCTGGGGACGCATGGTCAGGTTCCCGTTACTGCCCGCTGGCAATGGACCACGAGAAGTTCGCCGGTTTTCTCGGCGTGCAAAAGCCAGCAATCGATCGGGTGCTCGAGGCCTGCACCAAAGAAGGCGAAGAACGCAGCGCCATGCTGCAGGACGCCTTGAACGAGATCGGCCATGCGTATCTCGCAGCTGCCGATACGCTGCCTGCCGGCATCGATCCGGATAGCCGGCTCGAAATGGGATCATGGATTGTCGGCCCGGAGCCAGTGACGATCGGGCTGAACGAGGGCGAACAGACTTTCTCGCGCTATCACTTTGACGCCGAGGGCAACAAGGTCGCGATTCAGATCGGTATTGATGAGCTTGACACGCCGGATACAGACCCGTGCCAAGCGGGCGGCATTTCCATGTTGCACGCGCAGGGCATGGAGCACTGCACCATCCCGCAAAAACAGGCCGGCGTCTACCTTCACAAGCTGTTCGCCGCCCTGATTCACATGGAGGAGAAAATCTATCTCAGCCAGAACATGAACAAGGATGGCTCCCCGATGCCGGGCGCGCCGGGCGGAACGTTCATTGAATTTGGATACAGGGGCAGCCGCATCTTCGGCGACAAGATGACTGAGATCGATCCAGCAGCACCCGGCTTTGGCGTACCCGGCCAGCGCGATCATGCAATGAATGCATTCGACAACCTGGCGCAGCTGACGCGCATTTACCGTGCAAGGCATGGTGAGGACTTGCTGCTCGATCCCCAGCTTGACAACTGGCTGGGCGGCCCGGCTTATTACCGCGACGCGCTGATCGTCAAGAGCCCGGCGTCGCGCATGCACTTGCTGGCGATGGAGCACATCGTGCAGTCGCTGGTCGAGAGCAAATCGCTGGAATAGCCACCGGGGCCGGGTGGGAGCAACAACCGGCGAGCATTGCGCTCGCCGCAATGACATCAAGTTACTGCAGATCCTGCCGGATCACGGCCGCCATGTCTTCGAGTACGTCGCGGCTGATGCCGCTGGTTTCGATCTCGACGCGGCGATTGCGCGCGCGTCCATCGGCGGTCGAATTGTCGGCGACATTGTCCCCGGCAGCCAGCGCATTGATGCGCATCTTGCGCGGGTGGATGCCATTATTTGCCAGGAACACACGGGCGTTCAGCGCGCGTTGCATGGCGATCTCGCGATCGATTACATTCGGTGCCGCAGCATCGGTGCGGCCGCGGATGTCGATTTGCTTGCCGGCGCGGGCAGCTTGCAGCAATTGCTGCTGCAGCGACTTCGACGGATGAAACTCCGTTTTCGCAAAACCGTGCATCACCCGGAAAACCATTCCCGATTCCTGGATCAGGATGGTTTCGCGGCCGGGCTTGGCGGTGGTGCTGGCTGACGCCCGGCGTGCAGCAGAAGCGCCACCCTTGATTCGGCTTGCGGCCACCGGTTTTACCGCTTCGGCGATTGCAGGTTTTGCGGCTTCGACACTTCCCTCCCGCTGTGTCGGGTTTTCGTCGGGCCCGGAAACGGGCTTGGCTTGCACGCGGCTCCTGAGTTCTGCGACCTCCTTGCCCAGTTCCTGGATTTTTTCCATCAAGCCGGAGCGCTCGCGCGCGGCAGTGTCACCATCGAGAGCGGCCGCCGCCATGCTGGTGAGTTTGCCGCCGGATTGGCCGTTCGAATTGCCCGCGACCTGTGGTGCCGGCGGGGTGGCGCAGCTACAAATCAGCAAGCAAGCTGCGGTCGTTCCAAGAATTCGATGGTTCATGATGTTGATCGCCCTGTTGGTTGATGCTGGTGGAAAAAAAATCGAAAGAAATCGAAAGCGGCCCGCACTGGCCGGCGGCGCTCGATGGACCGCAGAGCCCGCCATGGAATTCGAAGATTACTTGTCGAGTGGTAATCAACCTTCCGAGAATGCGAAGGGATATCAGCAGCAGCGAGGATTTGGAAACGGCAGGAGAGGGCTTTGATGTGCACGCACTGTTTGAACTACCGCGCGCAAGACATGCACGGCGTGCCGATGTTGCCGCGAAGGCGTCTGCGTCTCTAAGACGCTCTATGGTTGCACAGCGTCCGGCGTGCGAACGGGTAGTGAAACCAGTAATGCCTGCAGTGCATCGATTTCATAGGGCTTGCCCAGCGCATGGGAAGGAAATCCGACATTGTTCGTGAGTGACGCGTCAAAGCCCGACGCAAAGATCACATGCGTGTCAGGCTTCATGGCCAAGGCCTTGCGCGCCAGATCGATTCCCGACATGCCCGGCAGGCGCACATCGGTCAGCAGGACATCGAACGATGCACCGTCGATGCACTCGAGCGCTGCTTCACCACTTTCTGCGGCGGCCACGACATGACCGAACGTTTCCAGCAGTTCGCACACGAGCAGTCGCAGGTCTTCATTGTCTTCTACGACCAGTACCCGCAGCGCCGCTGAAACGGCCAGGTTTTGCTGGGCATGCCCGGTTTGGTTTGCGTGGTCCATGCGTCTCGTCTGTGTGCGTGTGGTTCCAGCAGGCCGGCGCCTGCGTATCGTGCATTCTACGGGATGGCGGTCGTTTGCGTTACGTCGCGCATGCGTTTGTCGGTTGAAATTCCTGCTCGAATGTCCTGGAAGCAATGTTGGCTGGCGAACAGACATCCTGTTCCGAAATGTGTACGATGTAATAGTTCGTTGATGCAACATTGAATGTTCAATCCTGCAGCTTCGCGCCATTTGATAAACAAGGAAAAACATCATGATCATCACCCGACATCTGTCTGCCAGCGCATTCGCCCTCCTCGCGCTCGCGCCGATAACCCTGCTGGTTTCAAGCGCGCATGCCCAGCAATCGCAACACTACCAGAATGCACCTGCAGGTCCACGCATCGACGGCTTCAACGTCGACGAGGTGCGCCGCCTGGTGCCGGGCGCGGAACTGAATTTCGATCTGTACGGCACACCCGGCGGCAACGCTTCCCTGCGCATCGCGGGTGCGCAACGCAATCTGGCACTGACCGAAGTCGAGCCAGGCCAGTATTCGGGCACCTACACGATCAGCAGCCGTGACCGCATCAATGCGCGCAGCGGCGTGACTGGCAACCTCCGTGTCGGCAACCAGGTCGCTACGTCGGTGCTGAGCGAGTCGCTGCAGATCGGTGTCGGTCCGCACACCGTTAATCGCGGCCCCGGCCCGGCGCCGCAGATCACCCGTTTTGAAGTACAAGCGAGTCCGGATCTGGGTGGCGGCAGCGAATTGCCGTTCACGCTGTATGGCACGCCTGGCGGCAAGGCCGATCTGACGATCAGTGGCGCCAAGGGACGATTCTTCCTGCCGGAAGTACGCAGCGGCGAGTACGCGGCCACCTATGTCGTCAAACGCAGCGACCGCATCCCGCCGAATGCCGCAGTGACGGCGAACCTGCTGGTTGGCCAGCGGATCACCTCTGCCACGCTCGGCCGTCCCCTGATGATCGCCAACGCGCCAGCGCCGGCATCGGTCGCAGCACCGGTGGTACGTGCGCCGCGCTACTGCAGCAGCTGTGGTGTGGTCGAGGCGATCAACCTGGTCGAGGTAAAGGGTGACGGTTCCTACCTCGGTACGATCGGCGGCGGCGTGGTCGGCGCACTGCTCGGTAGCCAGGTCGGTGGCGGCAACGGACGCACGGCAGCCGAAATCGCCGGTGCAGTCGGCGGCGCTTATGCTGGCCGCGAAGTCGAGAAAAACGTTCGCAAGCAGGCGCATTACGAAGTTCTCGTGCGACTGCAGAATGGCGGCACGCAAACCGTGAGCTTCGCCGCCGAGCCTGGTTATCGCGTCGGCGAAAAAGTCCGCATCACCGACAACACGTTGACGCGCGACCAGTAATCAGTAACCAGTAACAGATTGCCGCCCGTTGCTGCCCCCCGGTTTCGGGGCCGGCAGTCGCCGCAGCCATACCGACGCAGCGCCGTGAAAACGGGGCTGCGTTTTTTTATGCGGGTCATTTGACGATCGACAACTGCGCTCGATTAGAATGGCGCGGTCTTCACCCCGACACAATGGAACCCGAATGGATTTGTCGATTGCCGCCATCCTCGCCCAGGACGGCATCGCCAGCGGTGCGATTTACGCGTTACTGGCCCTAGCGCTGGTGCTGGTGTTTTCCGTCACGCGGGTGGTCCTGATTCCGCAGGGTGAGTTCGTCGCCTTTGGTGCGCTGACGATGGCCGCATTGCAGGCGCATGTCTTCCCGCAGACGGTGACGCTGTTGGTGGCGCTCGGCGTGCTGGTATTCCTGATCGAGGCGTGTGGCTGTATCGGCGTACTGCGACGGCATCCCGAGCGCCGCAACACGACTGTGCGCCTGCTTTTGATTGGCTTTGCGCGCGATGTGTTCTTGCCAGCGTTGTTATGGATCGCTGTCAGGTCGCTGGCGGTGCAGGCCCTGCCGATGCCGGTGCAGGTCGTCCTGACGTTGGCTGTCGTGGTGCCGACCGGTCCCTTCATCTATCGGCTGGCATTCCAGCCACTGGCCGAGGCCAGCGTGCTGGTGCTCCTGATCGTCGCGGTCGGCGTGCATTTTGCGCTGACCGGACTCGGGCTCGTGATGTTCGGTGCGGAGGGCTCACGCACCACGGCGTTCACGGATGCCCGCGTCGATCTCGGCGGCTTGAGCGTGGCCGGCCAGAGCATCGTCATCATCGGGGTGGCGGCGATACTGATCGTCGCGCTCTACCTGTATTTCGAACGCACCCTCTCCGGCAAGGCCTTGCGCGCCACGGCGATCAACCGGCTCGGCGCGCAACTGGTCGGCATCGGCACGATCGGCGCCGGCCGTCTCGCCTTCACGCTGGCGGCGGCGATCGGCACGGTGTGCGGCATCCTGATCGCGCCGCTGACCACCATCTACTACGACAGCGGCTTTCTGATCGGCCTGAAAGGGTTTGTCGGCGCCATCATCGGCGGCCTCGCCAGTTACCCGGTGGCGGCAGCCGGTGCGATCACGGTCGGGCTGCTGGAAGCCTACGCATCGTTCTGGGCCAGCGCCTTCAAGGAAGTGATCGTCTTCACGCTGATCATTCCGATCCTGCTGTGGCGCTCGCTGCACGCGTCGCACACGGACGAGGACGAATGATGCGCAAGCCGCTCATCGGACTTTTCCTGCTTTTTCTGGTGCTGCTGCCGCTACTGCCGACGCCCGAGTTCTGGATCACTCTGGCCAACTACATCGGGCTCTACACACTGGTCGCGCTTGGACTGGTTTTGCTCACCGGGATCGGCGGGATGACCTCTTTCGGCCAGGCCGCCTTCGTCGGCATCGGGGCCTATGCGACCGCGTTTCTCGGCACCCGCTACGGCTTGTCGCCGTGGATCGGGCTGCTGGCCGGATGGCTGCTGACGGCCTTCGCTGCATACGGCATCGGCAAGATCACGATGCGCCTGTCCGGACACTTCCTGCCGCTGGGGACGATCGCGTGGGGCCTGTCGTTGTTCTACCTGTTCGGTAACGTCGACTTCCTCGGCAAATACGACGGCATCGGCGGCATCGCACCGATTGCCGTGTTCGGCATGGTCCTGGACAGTGGCAGGCGCATGTACGGCCTGATCTGGCTGATCGTGATCGCCTGCATCCTGGGTGCAAGCAACCTGCTCGACTCCCGTCCCGGCCGCGCGATGCGGGCACTGAAAGGCGGCGCGACCATGGCCGAAGCGATGGGCGTCGATACTGCCGCGCTGCGGGTCACGGTGTTCGTGCTCGCGGCATTGCTGGCGTCGACCTCAGGCTGGCTGTACGCGCATTTGCAGCGGGCGGTCAATCCGACGCCATTCGGCCTCAATGCCGGCATCGAATACCTGTTCATGGCCGTCGTCGGCGGCGTCGGTTCGGTGTGGGGCGCGCTGCTCGGCGCGGGCTTGTTGACGCTGGCCAAGGACAGCCTGCAATCGCTGTTGCCGAAGCTTCTGGGCGGCAGCGGTAATTATGAAGTGATCGTCTTCGGCATCCTGATCGTGGTGCTGCTGCAGCGCGCGCGGGATGGTCTCTGGCCGTTACTGGCCAACGCTGTCGAGCGCCTTTCACCGCGGCCGCGGAAGACCACCCTCGCAACGACACTGACAACCGCGCCGGCCGGCGCACCGCTGGCGCAGCGCGACAAGCCGCGCCTTGGCGAGCGTCTTCTGAAGGTCGAGCGGGCCCGCATGCAGTTCGGCGGACTGGTTGCGGTCGACGACATGGTCTTTACGGTGCAGGCAGGTGAAATCGTCGGCCTCATCGGTCCCAACGGCGCCGGAAAATCCACCATGTTCAACCTGATGACGGGTGTGCTGCGGGCGACAGGCGGGCGCATCCTGTTCGGCGGCGGCGATAACCCGACGCGCATCGATCGCCTGCCGGCGCGGGCAATCGTCGCCGGCGGCATTGCGCGCTCGTTCCAGCATGTGCGCCTGCTGCCGCAGATGTCGGTGCTGGAAAACGCCGCGCTCGGCGCCCATCTGCGCCGCGCGCCGGGCGAAGGGCGCGGTCAGCTCGGTCGCATCGCTGCAGCGATCCTGCGTCTTGACCGAACCGAGGAAGCGCGGCTGCTGCATGCGGCGCGCATCCAGCTCGAGCGGGTCGGCCTGGGCGACATGCTCGATGTCCCGGCGGGTGCGCTGGCGCTCGGCCAGCAACGCATCCTCGAAGTGGCGCGCGCACTCTGCTGCGACCCGGTGCTGCTACTGCTCGACGAGCCGGCGGCCGGCCTGCGTCTGCGCGAGAAGCAGGCGTTGTCCTCCCTGCTGGTAAAACTGCGCGGGGAAGGCATGAGCATTCTGATCGTCGAACACGACATGGATTTCGTCATGGGCCTGACGGACCGGCTGGTGGTCATGGAATTCGGCCGCAAGATCGCCGAAGGCGCGCCGGCCGCGATCCAGTCCGACCCGGCGGTGCTGGCGGCGTACCTCGGAGGCATCGATGACTGAACCGATATTGCGGGTGCGCGATCTGCATGTCGCTTATGGCAACGTCGAGGCGGTGCACGGCATCGATCTGAACGTCGGCCCTAGCCAGATCGTGACGGTGATCGGTCCCAACGGCGCCGGCAAGTCGACCCTGCTCAACGCAATCGCCGGTGCGCTGGCGGCCGGTGGCAGTGCACGCGGTACGGTCGCGCTGGACGGCCAGGATATTGCCGGTGTCGCGATCGAGGCACGCGTCGCACGCGGCATGTCGCTGGTGCCGGAAAAGCGCGAACTGTTTTCTGCCATGAGCGTGGAAGACAATCTGCTCCTTGGCAGCTACCGGCGTTACCGGGCGCGCGAGAAAGGCTACGCCGACCAGCAGGAAGTGGTCTACGACCTGTTCCCGCGCCTGCGCGAGCGGCGCCGCCAGGCCGCCGGCACCTTGTCCGGTGGCGAGCGTCAGATGTTGGCGGTCGGCCGCGCGCTGATGGCCAAGCCGCGCCTCCTGATGCTGGATGAGCCGAGCCTCGGTCTCGCACCGCTGATCACGAAAGAAATTTATCGCATCATCGTCGCGCTCAAGCAGACCGGCGTCGCGATCCTGCTGGTGGAACAGAATGCGCGCGCGGCGCTGCAGGTGGCCGACCATGCGTATGTGCTCGAACTCGGCGAAGTCGTCCTCTCTGGCGTGGCGAGCAGCGTGGCACAAGACCCGAAAGTGATCGATACCTACCTTGGTCTGGCGCGTTCGGTGGAAAAGAGGATGCCGTAGTAACCGATCCGTTGATCCCGCACCATGTCAAGCCCGGATAGTTACCCACACGATCAGTGGATAAGCCTGTGGATAACCCCGCGCAGCGCCCTCCGAAGCCGCGCCTGGTATGGCTTCCACGGTGGTGTCGCAAAAACAGGCAGTGCTCGCAGGAGTACCGCCATTCGGGTCACTGGTCAGGTGATGATTTTTTGTCGCAGTTGAAAATGAAAGACGGACGGCGGCGAACGCGGCATGTCTGTCACCACATCAGGTCATCCGGGATCTGGAAAGCAGCATAGGGATCGTCCGCATCGATGGTGGCGCTGGTCTTGTTCACCCGGACGACAAGAGAAGCATCGCGCTCGGCGATCTTGTCGGCGATCACCCTTGGCACCAGTTCCGTGGCGCCGCCTTGGCGGACAATGACCAGGCGTCCGGCCATCAAATGCCGCTGGATCTCGGCCGAGACATGCAGCCGGTCGATCTTGTTATCGTGGGTAAAACTGTAGGCGATGTCGGCTGCGCCCTTGCTCTGGCGGTTCTTCTGCACCATCTGCGCAATTTGCGCCGCGATCGCCTTCTGCGCGGTGGCGGCATCACGCTTGGCGTTGAGTTCGCGGGCGCGCTCGGCATTCTTGCGTTGCGTCTCGAGTGCCGCGATGCGCGCTTCATCGACCGTTGCCGTGCCGGTGCGGCGCTCGACTTTCTGCTGCTTGGTCTTGTCCTGGTGGGCCAGCTTGGCTTTGTTCTTGTCGACCAATCCGGCTTTCAAAAACTGCTCTTGCAACGATGCCATTGATCCTCCATAAGATAGCGCCGCGACCGGGCACACTACGCCGGCCGCCGGGAAAGCGCTAGCATATCAAATGTGCTGCCAAGCCTTACTGCTGTTTCGCACCTGTGATGCACACCGCCGCGCGGCGCGCTGTAGTGTGGCGGTTTCATGTCGTCCCGGGTGGGGCTGAAATTGAGAAGGTAAGCCATTCCGTCACAATGACCTGCACCCGCATCATTTCCGCGGCACAGCAAGCAGTCGATGTTTTCTGAAAGATCGCCAGATCGCCAGATCGTAGGCGATCTTCAGCGCACCACACGCGAGCAGTGGAATGGCGAGCAGGCCTGCCGCGAAAAGTGCGCCGCCAATGACCGGTGCGGCAGCCGATGCCAGGCTCTTGGGAACGAGGGTAAAACTCGCTGCAGCAGCACGTTCTTGCGGCGTGACCACCGCCATCACGAATGCGCTTCGCGCAGGGACATCCATCTGCGAAAGCAGCGAGCGGACGATCAGCAACGCTAGCGCAACATGCAGATTGGGTACGAATGCCGCAGCGATCAGGCATACGCTCGCGGGGATGTGCGTGAATACCATGGTGTTGAGCAAGCCGATGCGTTTTGCCAGTCGCGGTGCAGCGAGTTGGGATGCGGCGGAGCACAGCCCCGACCAGAAGAAGAACTGGCCCGCGGACGCGACCGACATGCCAAAGCGCTGGAATAGCCAAAGCGCCAGCAAGGCATTGACGACCAGCCCGCCCGCAAACGAATCCACGGAAAACAGCATCGCCAGTCGAACGACGATTTTGCGAGAGGGGCCGAGCGGCACCGGTGGCTTCGGCGCCTCCTCATGCGGTCTGGGCAGTCGGCGATACAGCATCCACACCGCAAAGCCGATGCAGCCATACAGAACGAACATGCTGCGCAAGGCCTCCAGATGCGGGATGCCAGTCCATGCCGTCAATAGTCCCGGCAAGGCTGCCGCCAGTGCGCCAAAGGCGGACAGCAGCGATCCCGTGAGGCTGTAGCGCGCAAAGAGTGCCGTGCGCGCGTCACCGTCGGCTGCCTCCGCGATGCGGGCGTGTTCCAGCGGCAGGAAAAGGCTCACGTCGCCGGAGCTCGGGTTGAGCGTCCCGGCAAACGCCACCAGCAGCAACGGCCAGAACGTCGAGCTCGCCGCGAAAGCGAGGCCGGTGCCGCACATCAGCAATGCCGCTCCGAGAAGCAGGCGTCCGTCATGTACCCGATATCCCCATGCGCCGATCGCCAGGGTGGCAAGCGCGGACCCGAGCAAGGTGGCAGTAGCAAGTACACCGACCTCCCAGGTACCGAGGCCCAATGCGATGAGGTAGACGGGCAGCAGAACGGCGACATACCCATCGGCAAAGGCACGCAGTGCGCGGGCAATCAGCAGCGGCAGGATGTCCGGATGCGTACCAATGGGCAGAAGCCAGCGCCTCACTGAGTGCACGGGGTTTGACCAGGCTTGGTGAGCAAAGCCTGAGATGAAAGCGCCTGCCGCGCGTCGCGGATGATCATCCCTGGTGGGGTTTTTTTGAGGCTCACGTTTTTTTCCGCACAGGCGCTCATTGGCCCGTACATTTTTGGGGTTCGTTCGAAGTTTGTAATGTTTCACTATATTGAATCTACCTGCTTGCACTGGCCTCAGCAATGACCGGCTTGCGTGTATCCGACGGCTCGCGCAGGTGCAATCGCTCAAGCGAGATTCAGGAGGCACGTCCATGCGGTACACAGTGGATGGTCTCGACCACTCGCAGAGTGCGTCAGATTATCCGGATGTGCAATGCGCGAAAGGCCGACGTGCAAAACCAGGCGAATACTACATTGCTGCCCGATTCAATCGATTTAAGGCCTCCCGGAATTGAACCAAAGCGCTCCGGTTCCAAAAGACCCGTCAGATGAGAAGCTGATGCAGCAGCCATGGCGTCGGTACCTTTCTCGGCAGGCTGCCTGACCGTTCGATTTGCGTGTTCCGGTGCCATTCATCAGCCACTTGTCGATCTGAGTGCACCAATTCGACAAACCATGCCGACGATTTCTTGTGCCGCACCTTCAAGGTGCGATCCGTGGAACGAAATTCCCCATCCCTTTAGAATTAGCGCAATAAATCAATCCCTTACGATTTGCACTGGAATGGCACGCTTCGTGCGTTGAGGCAACGCCTTTGGCAATAAATGCACTTAATTTGGGAGAGTTGATTTTGGATGCACTAAAAAATGGCGCGGATGCGCTGTTCGTCTTGCTCGGCGCCATCATGATCCTGGCCATGCATGCCGGCTTTGCATTCCTCG
>JACMOV010000097.1 GCA_014377845.1 Herminiimonas sp. | reverse complement strand
TGCCGAAATCAAGCGCGCCCAGGTCGATGGCATGCCGGGTTTTCCGGTCTATACACGCAAGGTGCATACCGATGCGTCGTATCTGGTGTGCGCGCAAAAACTGCTTGCGTCTACCGCCGTCATCTATCCGCAATTCGCCACCCACAACGCGCAAACCTTGTCGGCGATCCAGGTTTGGGCGCAGGCGGCGGGTATCGACGATTACGAGTTTCAGTGCCTGCACGGGATGGGCGAGACGTTATACGATCAGGTAGTCGGACCGGCCGGTCTCGACAAGCCGTGCCGTATCTATGCACCGGTCGGCTCGCACGAGACGCTGTTGGCGTATCTGGTGCGCAGGCTGCTCGAAAACGGCGCTAACTCATCGTTCGTCAACCAGATTGTCGATGAAGCTATTTCGATCGATACGCTGGTGGCCGACCCCTTCGCCATCGCCCGCCAGACTGGCGGCGTCGCCCATCCGAACATCGCGCTGCCGGCCGACCTGTTCGGCCTGGAACGCCGCAATTCGGCGGGCATCGACCTCAGCGATGAAAGCGTCTTGCGTGAAATTGATGCCGCCTTTGCGCTGCAAGCCATGCAACCAAAGCATGCCGCACCGTTATTGCAAGGCGCAGTCAGCGCACGCGACAGTCATGCGGTATGCAATCCGGCCAACCATCATGACGTCGTCGGCCATGTCATCGACGCCGACCTGCAAGACGTCGGCAGTGCGCTCGCCGCTGCGAAAGCCTATGCGATGGACTGGCAAACGATGCCACCGGCCGACCGCGCGCAGTTATTGATGCGCGGTGCCGACCTGCTGGAACAGAATCGTCTTGAACTGATGGCGCTGGCAGTGCGCGAAGCAGGTAAGTCGCTGCCAAATGCGATTGCCGAAGTGCGCGAGGCAGTCGATTTCATGCGCTATTACGCTGCCCAGGTTAGCGACGAACTCAACGCGCTGGCCCTGGGTCCGGTAGTCTGCATTAGTCCGTGGAATTTTCCGTTGGCGATCTTCATCGGTGAAATCAGTGCGGCACTGGCGGCCGGCAACGTGGTACTAGCCAAGCCCGCCGAACAGACCCCGCTGATTGCCTATCGCGCGGTGCAGCTGCTGCACCAAGCCGGCATTCCGCGCGGCGCGTTGCAACTGCTACCGGGCCGGGGCGACACGGTTGGCGCCGCCCTGGTAGCCGATCGCCGCGTCCGCGGCGTCATTTTTACCGGATCGACCGATGTCGCGCAGCTGATCAATCGCGTGTTGGCCAAGCGCGCTGTCGTTGAGGGCGCAGAGATTGCCTTGATTGCCGAAACCGGCGGCCAAAATGCGCTGATCGTCGATTCCAGTGCCTTGCCGGAACAGGTGGTCCAGGATGTCATCAGTTCGGCATTCGACAGCGCCGGCCAACGCTGTTCGGCATTGCGCGTGCTGTGCCTGCAGACCGACATCGCCGACAAAACGCTGGTCATGCTGCATGGGGCCATGGCCGAACTCAACATCGGCAACCCCGACCGCCTGGCAACCGATGTCGGTCCGGTCATCGATGCCGATGC
>JACMOV010000096.1 GCA_014377845.1 Herminiimonas sp. | reverse complement strand
GTATTTATCGTCCATCCGGATCAGAGCGAGCAAGTGCCCGCGATGATCGAGCGTTACAAGACGACCGTCGCCACCCGTGGCGGCAAGGTGCATCGTGTCGAAGATTGGGGTCGTCGCCAGATGGCTTACGTGGTCCAGAAACTGGCCAAGGCGCATTACGTGTGCCTGAACATCGAGTGCGACAACGAAACCCTGGTTGAAATCGAAACCGGCTTCAAGTTCAACGACGCCGTTCTGCGTCACCTGACCGTGAAGATGAAGAAGGCCGAAACCGCACCATCGCCGATGATGAAGGCTGTCTCGAAAGAAGACGCAGTCAAGAGCCATCGCAGCGAAGCGCCTGCTGCCTGAGCGAATCACGTTACCTGAACACTGTTTGAACCGGCTGTGACCCAACCCCAGTCTGTGTCCCAGGGCGCAGGCGTGCAAAACCAGCTTCAGTTCGTTGCATCGATTGCCGAGCGTGACATCCTGCGCTACACACCGGCAGGTATCCCGATGGTGTCGGCAAGATTGCTGCACCGATCGCAACAGATGGAAGCAGGCATTGCCCGCGTGGTCGAATTCGATATCGCAACGCTCGCCGCTGGCGAGATTGCAGGACGATTTGACAAGGCGGCCCTAGGCGGGACCTTCCAGTTCACCGGTTTTCTGGCACGCAGGAATCGCAACAGCAAAGGCCTTGTGTTTCACATCGCGGATTTTCAGGTCATCGATTTCGATACCACCACAATTTAGACATATTCCATACAGGAGCCTCACATGGCATTCGGTAAAAAGTTCGACAAGAACAAGCTCAAGCTCAAAGAAAAACGCAAGCAACAAAATCCGCTGTTCAAGCGCAAGAAGTTCTGCCGCTTCACCGCTGCACACGTCGAGCAGGTGGACTACAAGGACATCGATACGCTGAAGGATTTTGTCCAGGAAAACGGCAAGATCATGCCAGCCCGTCTGACCGGCACCAAGGCCCACTACCAGCGCCAGGTCGATACCGCAATCAAGCGCGCCCGCTTCCTCGCGCTGTTGCCGTACACCGATCTGCACACTGCTTAATTGACGGCAATAGGAGAAAAACATGCAAGTCATTCTGTTAGAAAAAGTCGTCAATGTCGGCAACCTCGGTGAAGTCGTCAAGGTCAAGGACGGTTACGCACGTAACTTCCTGATCCCGAAAAAAATGGCCCGCCGCGCCACCAGCAACGCCGTCGCCGAGTTCGAAGCAAAGCGCGCCGAGCTGGAAAAAGCTGCCGCCGGCAAACTGGCCGCGTCGCAGACCCAAGGCGAGAAACTGGCCGGCCTGACCGTCCAGATTTCGCAAAAGTCCGGCGTCGATGGCCGTCTGTTCGGTTCGGTCACCAACGGCGATATCGCCGATGCGCTGACCAAGCAAGGCTTCCCGGTCGAGAAATCACAGGTCCGCATGCCGCTGGGCCCACTGAAAACCGTCGGTGACCATCCGGTCTCCGTGGCGTTGCATACCGACGTCGTGGTCGAAGTGACGATCGCTGTCCTGGGCGAGCACGCTTAAGCGCGCTTCGCAAGAAATACCGCACCCCGTACGGTGCGAAAAAGCCGGGTTCGTCCCGGCTTTTTTACATCTGGCGCAAGCCGATGCCACGACCCGCATCGCCTGCTCAGGAGGCGAGAAAGTTCAATGGCACCGGAGCAATTTTCGCGGTTATAAAATTCGCCAAAGCAACGGTTCGCGTGTAATCGAGCGGTTATAATCGCGGCCATGAATACCCGTACCGATCCCCAGCTCGATTCGCTCCGCGTACCACCCCATTCAATCGAAGCCGAGCAATCGGTACTCGGTGGTTTGCTGCTCGACAATGCAGCGTGGGACCGGATCGCCGATTTCGTTCATCAGGATGATTTCTACCGGTACGACCACCGGGTGATCTTCCAGCACATCGTCAAGCTGATCAACAGCTCGCGGCCGGCCGACGTGATCACGGTCTACGAGTCGCTCGGCGGCATCGGCAAGGCCGAAGAAGTCGGCGGTCTCAGCTACTTGAACGCGCTGGCGCAGAATACGCCGTCTGCCGCCAATATCCGCCGCTACGCCGAGATCGTGCGCGACCGCGGCGTGCTGCGCAAGCTCATCACCGTCTCCGACGAAATCTCCGGCCAGGCCTTCAATCCGCAAGGCAAGGAAGTCAAGCAAATGCTCGACGAGGCCGAATCCAAGATCTTTGCGATCGCCGAGGAAGGCTCGCGCGGCGCCCAGGGTTTCCAGGAAATCCAGCCGCTGCTGACCAAGGTCGTCGAGCGCATCGACGAACTTTACAACCGCGAAGGGCAGAACGACATCACCGGCGTGCCGACCGGGTTTGTCGATCTCGACCGCATGACCTCCGGCCTGCAGCCGGGCGACCTGGTGATCGTCGCCGGTCGTCCTTCGATGGGCAAGACCGCATTCTCGATCAACATCGGCGAGCACGTGGCGATCGAGAGCGGCCTGCCGGTCGCGGTGTTTTCCATGGAAATGGGTGGCACCCAGCTGGCGATGCGGATGCTCGGTTCGGTCGGGCGCCTCGACCAGCACCGTCTGCGCACCGGCCGCCTGGCCGACGAAGACTGGCCGCGCCTGACACATGCGATCCAGAAAATGAACGATGCGCAGCTCTACATCGACGAAACCCCGGCGCTCAATTCGATCGAACTGCGGGCCCGTTCGCGCCGCCTGTCGCGCCAGTGCGGCAAGCTGGGCCTGATCATCATCGATTACCTGCAATTGATGTCGGCCAATTCCTCCGGCGAGAATCGCGCGACCGAAATTTCGGAGATTTCGCGCAGCTTGAAGAGTCTTGCCAAGGAACTGAATTGCCCGGTGATCGCGCTGTCGCAGCTCAATCGTTCGCTCGAGCAGCGGCCCAACAAGCGCCCTATCATGTCCGACCTGCGCGAATCGGGCGCCATCGAGCAGGATGCCGACGTGATCCTGTTCATCTACCGCGATGAAGTCTACAACCCGGATTCGCAGGACAAGGGAACGGCGGAGATCATCATCGGCAAACAGCGTAACGGCCCGATTGGCAGCGTGCGATTGACCTTCCTCGGTCAATACACCAAGTTCGACAATTACACCGGCGGCGCGGCGCTGTATCAGGGCGATTGATCGGTTGGCGCGAAATGCCGGTGTGATTGCGCCGCACGCGTGTGGCGAATCCAGCGCGGCCAGCCGTATTGCGCACCACGCGCGCGCGGCCGGGCAGGGTGGCGCATCCCGGATGGCCTGAGGCGAGCGTCAAAAAAATCGGCAAATCGAGAAATCGAATGGTCGAGAAATAAAGAAATCAAGAAATCAAGAAATCAACAAAGAGGAAACCATGTTTGGACGTCTGATGCCTACCGAGGGCAAGTTTTTCGAGCAGTTCAACCAGCACGCCGACCTGTGCGTCAAGGGCGCCAAGGAAATGGTCGCGCTGATGACCAATTTCGACGATCTCGAAAAACGCGTGCATGCAATCGAGAGCATCGAAAAGCAGGCCGACCGCGTCACGCATGCGACCCTCGACATGCTGCACAAGACCTTCATCACGCCCCTCGACCGCGACGACATTCATCAGCTGATCACGCGCATGGATGACATCCTCGACCTGATGGAAGATGCCGCCCAGACGATTTCGCTCTACGACATCAAGGCGATCACGCCGGAAGCCAAGCGCCTGGCCGAACTGTGCCTCGCCTGCACCGAGAAAGTCCAGGCCGGCGTGGCGCTGCTGCACAACATGGACAATTCGCAGGAGATCCTCGGTATCTGCGCCGAGATCGACCGCCTCGAGTCGGACGCCGACCACGTGATGCGGGCCGCGATGTCGAAGCTGTTCCGGGACGAGCCGGATGTGCGCAACCTCATCAAGCTCAAGGCCATCTACGAGATCCTCGAGACCGTCACCGATCGTTGCGAGGACGTGGCCAACATCATCGAAGGCATCATCGTCGAAAACGCCTGAGCCCCGATGCTTCGATTGCTGCCCGGGCACCGATCCGGGCGGACTTGCAGCGGCCGCGTGCCGACTGCCTAAAACTATAAAAAAGAACGTCATGCAAACACTGCACATCAGTTTCTACACACTCGCGTTCCTGATTGCGCTGGCCCTGATCTTCGATTTCATGAACGGCTTTCATGACGCGGCCAATGCGATCGCGACCGTCGTCTCGACCGGCGTGCTCAAGCCGCAGACGGCCGTGGCGATGGCGGCGGCATTCAATTTCATCGCCATCCTGGTGTTTCAGCTCAAGGTGGCGTCCACCGTCGGCAAGGGCACGATCGACCCGCAGGTGGTCGACCATTACGTCGTCTTCGGCGCACTGGTCGGCGCGATTTTCTGGAACCTGGTGACCTGGTATTACGGCATTCCGTCGTCATCCTCGCATGCCTTGATCGGTGGTCTGGTCGGCGCGGCAGTGGCAAAGGCCGGCACCGGTTCGCTGATCGAAGCCGGCTTGCTGAAGACGATCGCCTTCATCGTGCTGTCGCCGCTGCTCGGGTTCGTTTTCGGGTCGATCATGATGATCCTGGTGTCGTGGATCTTCGTGCGATCGACGCCGCGACGGGTCGACAAGTGGTTCCGGCGCATGCAACTCTTGTCGGCCTCGATGTACAGCCTCGGGCATGGCGGCAATGATGCGCAGAAGACCATGGGCATCATCTGGATGCTGCTGATCGCGTCGGGCTCCATCGGTGCCCATGACAGCCTGCCGGTCTGGGTGATCATCTGCTGCTACAGCGCGATCAGCATGGGCACGCTGTTCGGCGGCTGGCGCATCGTCAAGACCATGGGCCAGCGCATCACCAAGCTGCGCCCGGTCGGCGGCTTCTGCGCCGAAACTGGGGGCGCCATCACGCTCTTCATGGCGACCTGGCTGGGCATACCGGTCTCCACCACCCACACCATCACCGGCGCGATCGTCGGCGTCGGCTCGGCGCGCAAGATGTCGGCCGTGCGCTGGGGTGTGGCCGGCAACATCGTCTGGGCCTGGATCTTCACGATCCCCGCATCGGCCTTCGTGGCGGCAATTGCATGGTGGGTGGGTACCAAAATACTTTGACGGTAGCTTGTCGGAAAGCCAGCGCGGTTGGCCGGTT
>JACMOV010000095.1 GCA_014377845.1 Herminiimonas sp. | reverse complement strand
GGAGCCGGGCCGGAGATGCCGTGCTTGGCGCCCGGATAGGTCATCAGGTCAAAGCGGATGTTGCGATTGACCAGCGTGTCGATCAGCCGGGTCGAGTTGGTGAACAGGACATTGTCGTCCGCCATGCCATGGATCAGCAGCAACGGCGATTTCAAACCGTCGAGATGCGCGAATACGCCGCTGGTCTTGTAAGCGTCGGGATCGGACTTCGGTGTGCCGCCGGCAAATTGTTCCGTGTAATGCGTGTCGTACAGCGCCCAGTCGGTGACCGGCGCGACCGCCACACCCATGGCAATCTTGTCGGACGCGGCCGACAGCATGCGCAGCGTCATGAAGCCGCCGTAGCTCCAGCCGAATACGCCGATGCGCCTGGCATCGACGAAGGCCTGCTTGCCGAGCCAGTCGATGCCGGCCACTTGATCCGCTACTTCAACTTCGCCCAGGCGCTTGTACAGCGCATCGGTGAAGGCGCGCTCGCGCCGGGCCGAGCCGCGATTATCCAGTCGGAACACGACATAGCCCTGCTGCGCCATGTACTGGCTGAAATGATCGCCCCATTTGCGCTGGACATTCTGGAAATGCGGACCGCCATAGACTTCGAAAAACACCGGATAGCGCTTGGCCGGATCGAAGCCGGCCGGCTTGATCAGCGCGTAGTGCAGCGCCTGTCCATCGGCAGCCTTGAGCGTGCCGTATTCCGGCAGCAGCAGATCGGCCTTGTACTTTGCATACGGATGGCTGGCATTGATCTCGTTCTTTTCCAGCCAGGCGATCATGCTGCCGTCGGCCTTGCGGATCGATACCTGCGGCGGCGTCGACGGGTCGGAAAAGGTATCGGCGAACACCTCGCCATTGTCGGCGAAGGCAGCGTCATGGGTGCCGTCGGCCTGCGTGATCCGGGCTGGCTTGTCGGCGGTGCTGCCATCGAGGGCGAGGGCGTAGACCTGGGAATCGATCACCGCATCGCGATTCGAGGCGACGAACACGCGGCCGGTTTTTTCATTGACGGCGAGGATATTGTCGATGCCCCAGTTTCCACTCGAGACCGGGTGCAGAAGCGTGCCGTCGAGGTCGTACAGGTAGAGATGCTTGCGGCCGCTGCGCTCCGACGCCCACAGGAAGGCATCGCGGCCTTTCAGGAAGCGCAGGTCGTCATGCAGGCTGACCCAGGTTGTCGAGGTCTCGGTGAGCAGGGTTTTCTGGGCCAGCGTGGTGGCGTCGACGGCGATCAGGTCGAGCCGCTTCTGGTCGCGCGACTGGCGCTGATAGACGAGTTTCCTGGCATTGGCGCTCCAGTCGGCGCGCACCAGGTAAATATCTTTTTCGGCGCCAAGGTCGACCTTGCGCTGCACCCCGGTCGATGGCGACACGATCATCAGATCGACCAGCACGTTCGGATCGCCTGCTGCCGGATACCGCTGCTCGGTCACTTCAGTGCGATCGGCGAAAATTTCAAAGCGGCGCACGACCGGCACCGGGGTTTCGTCGAAGCGGCGGTAGGCGATCGCGGAATCGTCCGGCGCCCAGTAGTAGCCGGTGGTCTGCTCCATCTCTTCCTGGGCCACGAATTCGGCTTCGGCATTGTGGATCGGACCCTTGCCGTCGGTGGTCAGCTGGCGTTGCGCGCCGGTGGCCAGATCGATCACGAACAGGTTCTGGTCCCGCACGAACGAGACATAGCCGCCCTTCGGCGAAATCTTCGGATCGAAGACATTGCCGGTCGCGACCTTGCGCGCCGCCGACGGATTGGCGAGGTCGACCAGGAACAGGTCGCCTGCAACCGGCACCAGCAGCCGCTTGCCATCCGGTGACCAGTTGTAATCCAGGATGCCGGAAAGGCCGGCGGTACGCTCGCGTTCGCGCCGCGCCTGTTCCTCGAGCGAGATCGTCTCGGCCGGTACCAGCGCCTTGGAATCGATCAGCCGATGCGTGCTATGGTCGCGCAGGATGAATTCCCAGAGGTCGAACTGAAACCGGTTGTCGTCCCGCGCCCGCAGAAACGTTACCCGCGTGCCGTCCGGCGACACCTTGAGCTGCCGAACTCCCGGTCCCGACAACGCCGGATCGGCATGGATGCGGTCGAGCGTCAGGCGCTCTGCAGAAGCGGACACGGGGACGATACTGGCCGACATGGCGGCCAGCAGGAACAGGATGAAGCGCATGATCGGAGCCCTGGCAAGACGATGGTTGAAAAAGTGCTAAGTTGAATGCAGGCAAGAAGATAGCAGAACCTGCCCGGACGCGCTGCGCCGGTTTTCTACCACCGGCAGGCGTCGCAGCCACGCGCCAGGAAACGGCGCCACGACGGTCGAGCATGACGCATGCAGTTCCGGGCAGCGTGTACAGAGATGCCCGTCGCCGCGCACGCACCGAGCATCATCGAACCGCGGAATCGCTTCAGGATTGCAGCTTGCGCAGCCAGCCGAGTCCTTCGACCGTGCCATTACGCGGCCGGTATTCGCAACCGACCCAGCCGTCATAGCCGAGCGCATCGAGCAGCTCGAAGAGATACGGATAATTGACTTCGCCGGTGTCGGGCTCATGCCGTTCCGGCACGCCGGCGATCTGGATGTGACCGACATGGGGCAGGGTGCGGCGCAGCGTCATGGCGATATCGCCCTCGACGATCTGCACATGATAGAAATCCATCTGCACCTTCAGGTTCGGCGCGCCGACTTCTTCCCGGATCGCGTGGGCTTCGGATTGCGTGTTGAGGAAGTACCCCGGTATGTCGCGGGTGTTGATCGGCTCGATCAGGAGCGTGATGCCATGCCTGGCGGTTTCGACGGCGGCGTACTTGAGGTTGTCGATGTAGGTGGCGCGCATCCGGTCGCGATCCGCGTTCGCCGGTGCGATCCCGGCCATGACATGCAGGTTCGGCGTGCCGAGTGTCAGCGCGTAGTCGATGCCTTTCGCGACGGCGGCCCGGAAGTCGGCCTCGCGCCCGGACAGTGCAGCGAGGCCCCGCTCGCCGTCGTTCCAGTCGCCGGCGGCGATGTTGAACAGGATGTTCTGCAGGCCGTTCTTTTTCAGGGCAGCGGCAATGTCCTGCGCGGGAAAATCATAGGGCAGCAGGAATTCGACCGCCTTGAAACCGGCATTGGCGGCGGCGTCGAAGCGCGCCATGAACGGGACTTCATTGAACTGCATCGAGAGGTTGGCGGCGAATTTCGGCATGCGGGTTCCGTTAGGTTTCGGCGCAATCGCGGTCGAGCGAGCCCGGCTTGAAGTGCTGGCATCATATACTGCCGGCGCGACCGCGAGAACCACATCCCGCGCGCTGCATCACCGGAAAATGCATGGAACAATTTGGCACGGCGGTCTTCTGGCTCGCACTCGGCAAGATCATTCTTCTCAATATCGTCCTGTCGGGCGACAACGCGATCGTGATCGCGATGGCCGCGCGCAGCCTGCCCGCCGACCGGCAGCGCCAGGCAATCGTGTATGGCAGCGCCGGCGCAGTTTTCTTTCGGATCGTGCTGACGGTGTCGGCATTGACGCTGCTGGCGCTGCCCTACCTGAAGATGATCGGCGCGTTCCTGCTGTTCTATATCGGCACGATGCTGCTGGCCGAAGAAGAGCGCGAGGGCCAGGTGCCGCATCATGGGACGCTGGCTGCCGCCATCCGCACCATCCTGATCGCAGACCTGGTGATGAGCCTGGATAACGTGCTCGGTGTCGCCGCGGCTGCGAAGGGCAATGTGACCTTGCTGGCCGCCGGCCTGGTAATCAGCATTCCGCTGATCGTCTTCGGCAGCAGCCTGATCCTGAAGCTGATGCAGCGCGTACCGGCCATCATCGTGCTCGGCGCGGCGCTGCTCGGGTATCTGTCGGGAGAGATGCTGTTCGCCGATATCGCCGTCCAACGGTGGCTGCTGGCGCATCTGCCGTCGCACGACTGGATCGTGCCCGGCACCGCGATTGAAATGAGCCTGCCCGGCATGGTGGGCGCGGCTGCGGTGGTGCTGTGTGGGCGTTGGCTCGCCACCCGCCTGCGCAACGCGGACGTAAAAAAAGCCCGCTGTCGAAAGCGGGCTTGAACCCATATCCAGGAGACATGGAGGAGACAAAACCAGCATAGTCCAAACCAAACCACATCGCCATAAATAAAAAGTCTGTCGTTGCATCATGGCAACAACAGACTTTCTCATGCGTTTTGTTAGCAACTTCTGGTCGCTGATGTACTTCTCATCGATGCCGGCATTGCTTTTGGCTACCGGATTCGCGTCTCACTCCGTCCATTGAATGGATTTATTTTTTTACGGCCTGCGGATACTACACCCGAAATACGGGTTTTGGGCGGACATTTTGAAGGATTCTGGCGGGATGCCGCCAGCCTGGTTCAGGCTGGTCTCCGCGGCCGGAAAAAGACCGGGCGGCCCGTCAAACGGCGCAATATTTATCCTGGATCGCCTGGTCCGCCAGCAGGTCGGCCGCCCGTCCGCCATGGACGATCCGGCCCTGGTCGAGGATATAGGCGCGGTCGGAAATCGAGAGCGCGCGTTCCACATTCTGCTCGACCAGCAGGATCGTGGTCCCGGCCTGCTTCATGCGATGGAACAGGTCGAACATCTCGTCGACCAGGATCGGCATGATGCCTTCCGAGGGTTCGTCGAGCAGGATCATTTTCGGGCGCGCCATCATCGCGCGGGCGATCGCCAGCATTTGTTGTTCACCGCCCGACATCGAGGTCGCTTCCTGGTCGAGCCGTTCTTTCAAACGCGGAAAGGTGGCGGCGATCTCGTCGATCATCTGTGCCATGTCATTGCGCCGGGTGCTGGCGATCAGGCCCAGCTGCAGGTTCTCGCGCACCGTCAGTCCCGGCACGATGCGGCGGTCTTCGGGCACGTAGGCCAGGCCGAGGTGATAGCGCACATGCGCCGGCAGCGCCAGGCATTCGCGGCCATCGAACTGCACGCTGCCGCCGCGCTTGACGACCAGGCCCATGATGGCGCGCAGGGTGGTGGTTTTGCCGGCCCCATTGCGGCCCATGAGGGTGACGATCTCGCCCGGCAGGACCTCGAACTCGATGCCTTGCACGACATGACTGCGGTCGTAGAAGGCGTCGAGGCCGGTTACTTTCAGCATCGCTTGGATTGTGCTCATCATGCGCCTTCAGTTCTTGCCGAGATAGACGCGGCGGACTTCCGCGTTGCTGCGGATATCGTCGGGCGTGCCTTCGGCCAGCAATTCGCCGTGATGCAGCACGATCAGGCGCTGACACAGGTTCATCACCAGCTTCATCTTGTGCTCCACCAGGATCACGGTGCGTTCGGTGGCCAGCGACGTGATCAGGTCCATCATCACGGTGGTTTCCTCCGGCGACATGCCGGCGGTTGGCTCGTCCATCAGCAGCAGCGTCGGCTCGGCTGCCAGTGCCATCGCCACCTCCAGCGAGCGCTGCTGGCCGTGGGCGAGGTCGCCGGCCGGCTTGTCGCGCGACGCCGTCAGGCCGACCCGCGCCAGCAAGGCATCGGCACGATCGATCAGTTCCGTCATCGCACTGCGCGGACGCAGCAAGGCGAAGCGGGTGCGGCGCATCTGCGCGGCGACCCGGACGTTTTCGTGTGCGCTCAATTGCTTGAAGACGTTCGTGATCTGGAAGCTCTTGGCGATTCCGATGCGCGCAAATTCATGCGAGGCCAGCCCGGTGATGTCGCGTCCCTGGAAGCGGATGCGACCAGCCGTGGGTGCAAAGGCGCCGCTGACGACGTTGAAGAACGTGCTCTTGCCCGCACCATTCGGTCCGATGATCGCTGTCAGCTTGCCGGCCTCGAAGCGGACGCTGACATCATTGAGTGCCTGGAAATTGCCGAACTTCTGCGAGACGTGGTCGACTTCAAGGATCGGTGGCGTCGCGACGGCGGTTGCTGCGGCCGCGGAGTGGATGGTGTCGTTATTCATGCCGCGCCTCCCTTGTTGCGGCTCGCCATGCGCCGCACCTGGTGCAGGATCGAGCCCCAGATCCCGCGCGGGAAGAACAGCACGAACACGATGAATACCGCGCCGACGACCGCCATCCAGTGACTGGTCATCCCGGTGACGACATCTTCGAGGTAGAGGAACACGGCGGCGCCGATGAACGGTCCGAAGAAGGTGCCCATGCCGCCCAGCAGTGACATCATCACGCCCTGGCCGGACTGCAGGTAGTGCAGCGAATCGATCGGCACGATCGACAGGTGCAGCGCGCGCAGGGTGCCGGCCAGTCCGCAGATCGTGGCCGAGAGGACGAACACCAGCAACTTGGTGCGCGCCACATCGAAGCCGCAGGCGGCGGTACGCTTCTCGTTCTCGCGCACCGCTTCGATGACCGCGCCGAAAGGCGAATTCAGGATGCGCGATACCAGCCACAGCGCCAGCGCCACGAACACCAGGATCATGTAGTACTTGGTCAGCGGATTGAGGAAGTCGAGCTTCATGCCGAACAGGTCGATGACCTCGACCTTGATGCCGCGCAGTCCGTTTTCACCGCCGGTCCAGCGTTCTGCCTTGTAGAAGGCGTAATACACGATCTGCCCGAGCGCCAGCGTCACCATTGAAAAATAGATGCCGCGGGTGCGGATCGCCAGGTAACCGATCACCAGTCCGGTGAGCGCCGCCGCCGCGACGCCGACGCCGATCGCCGCCAGCCACGGCAGGTTGAAATGCACGATCGAGATCCCGGTCAGGTAACTGCCGACACCGAAGAATGCGGCATGCCCGAACGACAGCATGCCGGTGTAGCCGAACAGCAGGTTGAAGCCGACTGCATACAGGCCGAAGATCAGGATGTTGATCGCCAGCGCCTCGTACGGCATGATCAACGGAAAGACCAGTAGCAGCAGGAGCGCGGCGACCACGCGGTGCCGTGCGATCAGGTCATAGGAATTTTGCAGCGTCATCCCATTGCTCCCGTCTTGCCGAAGAATCCCTGCGGCCGCACCAGCAGCACCACCGCCATGAGGACGAAGATCGACAGTTCCGCCAGGTCCGGCGCAAACAGCGAGGTTAGCGAAAACACGATCCCCACCAGCAGCCCGGCGACCACCGCACCTGGCAGAGAGCCCATGCCGCCGACTACGGTGACGACGAAGGATTCGGCCAGCACCGGAATCCCCATTTCCGGATTGACCGCGCGCGTTGGCGCCGCCAGCACGCCGGACAGTCCGGCGATTGCGGTGCCGAGCCCGAACACCAGCAGCCAGATCCGCGCCACGTCGATGCCGAGCACGCGCACGATCTCCGGATCGCGCGAACCGGCCCGGATGATGAGACCGTAGCGGGTCTTTTCGATGAACAGGTAGAGCGCCAGGATCACCACTGCGGTGGCGCCGATCAGGAACAGACGGTACAGCGGGAACATGCCGAAGCCGAGGTTGACGGCACCGCGCAGCGACGCCGGCACCGACGTCGGCACCCCCTCGATGCCGAACACGGTGCGCATGGCTTCGATCAGCACGTAGGAGAGGCCGAAGGTCAGCAGCAGCGGATAGTCGATGCCACGTCCGTAGAGTGGGCGCACCAGGAAGCGCTCCGTCACCAGGCCGATGGCGCCGACAGCCAAAGGCGTGAGCACCAGGCTCAGCCAGAAATTGCCGGTCAGCCCGAGGAAATAGACGCCCATGAACGCGCCCACCATGTAGAACGCGCCGTGGGCAAAGTTGACCACGTTGAGCATGCCGAAGATCAGCGACAGGCCCAGCGCCAGCAGCGCGTAGACCGCGCCGAGCGCCACGCCGGTGGCCAGCTGCACCAGCACCAGCTGCAGGGTAATGTCATCCATGAGCGATCCTGCAAGAGGTGGGAAGGGCCGCGGGGACACCCCATGCGGCCGTGCTTGCTACCGCCGTGCCGATCACGTGCTGATCTTGTGACCGAGTTCGTCGCAGCTGCGCAGGTTACGTTCGTCCGGCTTTTCGATGGCCAGCGTCTTGAAGACGTCGTACTTGTCCTTCATGTCTTTCGACTTGGATTCGACGATGATCACCGACTGCACCGACTGGTGATCGCACTTGCGATAGAACTGCTCGCCCTTGTACCAGTTGTAACGCAGCTGGCGCAGCGCGATGCTGACCTTGATCGACTCGGTCGATTTCGCATCCCGCACCGCCTGAAGCACGCTGCGCACACCGGCATAGCCGAGTGCGCCGTAGTCGGAGGGGACCGCGCCGCCGTAGGCCTTGCGGAACTTGTCGTTGAAGGCTTTGGCGGCCGGAATCGTGTCTTCCATGCCCCAGTAATACGAGGTGCCGCCGAGGATGCCGTCGAAGGCGTCCGCGCCGCCAGCAAGGCGGGAGGTGTAGAGCAGCACCGGCGTGATGATCTTGGTGTTCGCCTTCAGACCGAAATCGGTGGCCTGCTTGGCCGAGTTGACCAGGTCGCGACCGAAATTGCACAGCACCAGCACATCTGGCTTCAAGGCCTGGATACGCGGCAGGAAGGCAGAAAAATCGGCGGTGCCGATCGGATGGCGGATATCGGCCAGCGTCTTGACGCCCAGCGGCGCCCCGGCGCGCTGGAAGCCGCGCACCATCTCGTGGCCATACGCATAGTCGGCGGTCAGGTAGACCACGTTCTTGCCGAATTTGGGGAAGGCGTAGCGGGCCACGGCGCCGGCGGTCAGATGCGGATTGAGCGCTTCATGGAAGGTGTAGAGGCTCCAGTCCTTGGCTTCGTTGATGGCGTCGGACTGGCTGATCGAATTGAAGATGATCTTGCGGTCGCGGCAGACGGCATTGATCGACAGCTGCGTCGCCGCCGACAGTGAACCGACCACGAAATCGACCTTGTCCTTTTCGATCAGCTCCAGCGTGCGGGTCGCCGCTTCGCCGGCGTTGAGCTTGTCGTCGCGGATCAGCAGTTCCGCCTTGCGGCCGTTGAAGCCACCCGATTCATTGAATTCGCGAATCGCCAGTTCGGCGGCGCGGCTCTGGTCCTGCGCCTCGGCCGAGAACGCGCCTGTCAACGGCGTCGGAAAACCGATCTTGATCGGCGCATTGTTCTGCGCGCGGGCGATGTTGAACCAGAACGGCGAGGTGGCAGCGGCTGCAGCGGCGCCGACGATGGCGCGGCGGCGTGGATCGAAGCGGGATTGGGTCATTGATGTCTCCTCTGTTTTGTTTTAGGTGCGACGGGTAAAACGTGTACGACGGGTACGACGGGTACGACATGAATCGATACTCCGACAACTGGCGCGAGATCGATCGCGGTCTCGCGCAGCACTTCATCGCTGTCGCGGCGCACCGTGTTGGGCGAGCCCTGCGACTGCATGTAACGGCCCAGCATCCGGCCACGTTCGACCACTGCCTGTCCGGCCGCCAGCCGCGCTTCCTGGTAGGCGAGACCGGCTGCAGGTTCCGCGCCGAGGCGGCCGATGCAGTCGGCAATCGCCATCGCATCCTGCGCCGCCTTGGTCACGCCCATGCCGACATGCGGCCGCGCGACAAAGGAAGCGTCGCCCATCAGCAGCACGCGGCCGAATGCGATGTGGCTCGAGCACACATCGTAGATCGGTTGCAGGAACGGCTGCGCGGTCTTTTCGATAATTTCTGCGAACTGCGGCGCCAGCAGGGCGCGCGCGGCAGTGCGCATCGCGGCCACATGCCGCCACGAGACCTTGTTGGGTGAAATCCCCAACGGATGATGCACGCCGTCGGCGTCGGTCAGCAGTGCGGCCAGTTCGGCCTCGCCCTGCGCCGGACGGTACCAGACGAAGTTGAAACGGCGCTTGCCGCGGACGGTCGCATTGCCCGCGCCGGCGACCGGATAGCCGATCAATTGCTCGCCGGGCGGCAGGCCGAAGCCGAAGCAATCGAAGACAGTCGACAGGGTCATGTGCGACAGCACGGCTTCGTCACAGACGCCGCGCCAGCCGATGTAGCCGGCGTACTGCGGCACGATCTCCGGCGCAAACTGCTGGCGCACCACCGAACGCAGGCCGTCGGACGCGACCAGCAGGTCGGCTTCGAAAGATCGGCCATCCTCGCAGTCGAGCCGCACGCTGCCAGTGGTTTCCGTAACGGTACGGACGGTCGTGCCGGCGACCAGGCAATCGGCCGGCAGTGCATCGCGCAGCAGTTGATACAGTCGGCTCCAGGAACTGAGCACCTGCGTCAAGGCGCGGGTCGACACCACGCTGCCGTCGGTGTCGAGCGCGACCCGCGACGTGACTTCGACGCCGACCGAATCGTCGATCGTCACGCCGGCACGGCGCAGGCCCTCGAACAGCGCCGCATGGGTGACGATGCCGGCGCCCCGACCGTCCAGCGTCGCAGGCGCCTTTTCGATCACCTGCACCCGATGGCCCTCGCGCACCAGGATATTGGCGGCCAGCAGGCCCCCCAGTGATCCGCCGACGACGAGGATATGCGCCATGCCGGTCGGTCAGGCCTGAGCGCCGCTGGCCAGCGAGGCTGACGCCGCCGTTGCTGCGGCATCGAACGCCGCCTTTTCGGCTGCCGGGTAATTGAGTTCGATCATGATGCCCTGGGGATCGTCGATGAACACCTGGTGCAGTCCGATGCCGGGCACCGTGCGTTCACGGTATGACACGCCGGTGCCGTCGAGGTGCGCCAGCATGGCGCCGAGGCCGTCGGCAAAAAATGCGATGTGATCGACCGCGCCGCTGCCTTGCAGTCCTGCTTCGTCCCGATCGCCCAAGTATCCTTCAAGGCCGCCGGTTTTCTTCTGGTCGATGCCGATGATGTGCACCACGGCGTTGGCGATGTCGCCGTGGTCGCCGCGATACATCCACGCGCCGGGAAATGGAAAGTCCGGCCGCGGGCCGATCGTCAGGCCGAGCACGTTCGCATAAAAATCGCGGCAGCCTTCGAGGTCGGTCGTGCGGATCGAGTAGTGGTTCAGGGTCAGCGCCATGTCAGCGTCCTTCGGGTGGGCGTTTCAGGGGGGCGCTTGCGCGCCGGGCAGGGGCCGCGACGCGCGCGGCCGGCTTGATTCGTGTCGTGGCAGCCGACCCTGGCGTGCCCGTGGTGGCGGTCTTCGCCGTCGAGACGGCCTTCTTCCTGGTCATGGAGGCCAGCACCACACCGGCTGACAGCAGGTAGGAGCGCACACGGTCGCGGATCGTGGCTGCATCATATGCTGCCTGCGAAGTCGCGTGACCGGCCTGACCATAAATGTACTGGCGCACGCCGGTATAGAAAATCCCGCCGTGCAGACCCATCACGAGTTCGAATTCCTGCACGCTCGGCTGCTTGCGCGAGACCGTGCCGCAGTAGCGCCGGGTTTCGCGCACCAGACGCGGAAAGAGCCGCGTGCGCAGCAGCGTGAAGAAGCGGTCCGTGATGTAGTGGTCGCTCAAGCCCGAGAACATGAAGATGCGCACGAACTCCCGCGTCAGCACGGTGGTGGCGTAGTCGCAGTAGAAGGCGGTAAATTTTTCTTCGACGTCCAGATCCGGATCATCGAGCAGGTCTTCCCATTCGGGCTTCCAGCGACCTTCGAACAGTTCGTAATAGACGCGATCGATCAGCGCCTGCTTGGTCGGGAAGTAGTGATACAGCAGCGCATGGGTGACGCCGATTTCGTTGGCCAGCACGCGCATCTGGCCGTCGAGGCCGTGCACCGAAAAGAAGGCGATCGCACCGGCCAGGATCTGCGCTTCGCGCTCGACCAGCGTCAGCCGCTTGCGAGCCGGTATCGCGGGGAGAGAAGCATCATCGGTGATTGCTGCAGTGCGCAAATCGCTCTCGATCGCATCGGGGTGAGCAGAAGGGTATTTACCAACCGATCAACATTGTGGCATATTGTTGTGCAGTTGGTAAATAGCAATTCCAGCAATTCCAGCAATTCGAGCGACCCGAACAATTTGCAAAACAAGAAACGCCGGCACGCACGGCGATCAGTGCCCGCCTTCGACCATCCGGCACTGGAACACAGGAGAGAGCAATGGAACTGGCCGGCGAGGTAATGATCGGCGTGCCGCCGCAGCAGGTGTGGGCGGGGCTCAACGATCCGGACGTGCTGCGGCAATGCATCCCCGGCTGCGAGGAAGTGCGGCAGATCACGCCGACCGAGACCCACACCCGCGTTCTGCTGAAGATGGGTCCGGTGCGGGCGCGCTTCGTCGGCAAGATTTTCATGAGCGACGTGCGGCCCGGCGAAGGCTGCACGCTCGCCTTCGAGGGTTCGGGCGGCGCGGCCGGTTTCGCCCGTGGCTCATCAGTCGTCAAGCTGGTGCCGGAAGGCGACGCCACCCGCCTGCACTACAGCGCCAGCGCTTCCATCGGCGGCAAGCTCGGCCAGATCGGCGGCCGCATGATCGATGCCTCGGCCAAGCAGATGGCAGACCAGTTCTTCAATGCGTTCCGGGCGCAGCTCGATGGCAGCGTGCCCGGGGCTGCGCAGGCGGCTTCGAATGCCGCTTCGCATGCAACCGGCGCATCGACTGCCTCGAGCGCATCGCACGCGCATTCGACTGCCTCGCTCGCCCATTCGACTGCACTGCCAGCCGCGTCCGTGACATCCGAATATGTCCGGGTGCTGTGGTTCGTGCTGGGCATGGCATCGACCGGCTTCGGCGTCTGGCTGGCCGGCCATCTCGGTCGCTGAGGCGCAGCCATGAAAGCACCTGCATTCGAGTACATCAAGCCGCGCACGATCGATCACGTCTTTGCGCTCCTGGCCGAATACGGCGACGAAGCGCGCCTGCTGGCCGGCGGCCAGACGCTGATGGCGACGCTGAACATGCGGCTGTCGGAACCGGCCGTGGTGATCGACATCACCGGCATCGATGCATTGCGCGGCATCGCGTTGTCGGCCGACGGCAGCATGCTGCGCATCGGCGCCCTGGTCACGCACAGCGAAATCGAGGCATCTGCCCTGGTGGCGGCGCATACGCCATTGCTGACGATGGCGGTGCCGCATGTGGCGCATCGGGCGATCCGTAACCTCGGCACCTGGGGCGGCTCGATCGCCTACGCCGATCCGGCGGCGGAGTGGCCGGCCTGCGCGCTGGCCCTGGACGCGGTCGTGCTGGTGCGCGGAAAAGGCGGCGAGCGACGGATCGCAGCGGCCGATTTCTTTCTCGACCTGTACACCACGGCGCTGGCCGAGGGCGAGATCGTTACTGCCTGCGAAATTCCCGCGCGCCAAAGCAATCAACGCTTTGCCTTCGACGAGCTGGCGCGGCGGCATGGGGACTATGCCATCGTCGGTCTGGCAGTCGCGGCACGGCTGATCGAGGGCCGGCTCGCCGACACGCGCCTGGCGTACCTGGGTATTGGCACGACGCCGGTGCGGGCTCGCAAGACCGAACAGTTCCTGGATGGCCAGGCGCCGCAGGTGACCGTGCTGCTGAAGGCCGCGCAGATACTGGCCACCGAATTCAGCGGTGAGGCCGCGCCGCTTGGCGACCTGACCAATTCGGCGGCAACCAAGCGGCACCTCGCTACCGTGCTCTTGCAGCGCACGCTTGCCAACCTGGCCGCCTGATTCAGCGGCCGGCGCATTGACTGCCCCATCGACCGACGCACCCCCAGACCTACCGTCCGACTTACTACGCGAGCCTTCATGAACGCACCCTCCGACACCTGCACCATCCATCTCACGGTCAACGGCCAGATGCAGCGGCATGAAGTCGCGCCGCGCACCCACCTGGTCGACTTCCTGCGGCATGACCTCGGCCTGACCGGCTCGCATCTGGGCTGCGAACACGGTGTCTGCGGCGCGTGCACCGTGCGGCTCGACGGCGCCATCGTGCGCGGCTGCCTGGTGCTGGCGGTGCAGGCTGATGGCCGCCGGGTCGATACCGTCGAAGGCCTGACGGACGCTGGCGTACTGCGCGAACTGCAAGCCGCTTTCCTGGCGCGCAATGCGTTCCAGTGCGGCTTCTGCACCGCCGGCATGCTGCTGGCGGCCGCCGAACTGGTCGAGACCCAGCCGGCCGCCGATCGCGAGGCGATCCGCCAGTTCATCTCCGGGAATTACTGCCGCTGCACCGGATATCAGGCAATCGTCGACGCCATCGAGGATGTGCTGACCGCTCGCAAGGCAGCCCAGCCGCAAGCCGCCGCAGTGGTCGGAGCAGCCGCATGAACGCGCCCGACAAGACCATCACCGGCCTGCCGCCGGTGGCCGACGACCAGCGCTACATCGGCCAGCCGGTGGTGCGCAGCGCCGCGCGCCGGCTGCTGGAAGGACGCGGCCAGTATCTCGACGACATCCAGCTGCCCCGCATGGCACACGTCGTCTACTGGCGCTGTCCGGTGGCACATGCGCGCATCATTTCCATCGACCGCGGTTATGCACGAATGATGCCGGGCGTGGTGGCGATCGTCGACGGTCACGAAATGGCAAAGATCTGCAAGCCCTGGGTGGCGACGCTGTCGCACCTGGCCGGCATGAAATCGGCGCCGCAATATCCGCTGGCGCTGGACCGCGCCTGCTGGCAGGGCGAGCCGGTGGTGGCGATCGTGGCCGAGAGCCGGGTCGAGGCCGAGGATGCATTGCAATACCTGCAGGTCGAATGGGAAGCGCTGCCGCCCTTGACCAGCATGGAAGCGGCCTTGCTGCCGGAGACGCCGCTGCTGCATCCCGAATTGGGCGACAACCTGTGCTTCACCCGCGACGTCGATACCGGCGGTGTCGACGATGCGTTCGCGCGCGCCGCGGTGGTGGCCGAGGCGACCTTCCACTTCGGCCGCCACACCGGCGTGCCGCTGGAATCGCGCTGCCAGATCGCCGACTGGCAGGCCGGCAACCAGCGCCTGACCGTGTATCACTCGCAGCAGGCGCCGCACATGATGCAGGACCTGTATGCGCGCCAGTTCGACCTGCCGGAAGCGGCGGTGCGGGTCATCTGCAAGGATGTCGGCGGCTCGTTCGGCATCAAGGTGCATGCGTATCCGGACGACTTCGCCACCGTTGCCTTGAGCATCATGCTGAAGCGCCCCGTCAAATTCGTCGCGGACCGGCTCGAATCCTTCGTCAGCGACATCCACGCGCGGGAACACCGGGTCAAGGGTCGTATCGCGACTACGGCCGACGGTCATATCCTGGCTTTCGAAATCGACGACCTGACCGGCATCGGTCCCTATTCGATGTTCCCGCGCACCAGTGCGATCGAGGGCAATCAGGTCGTCAATCTGGTCGGCGGCCCGTACCGGCACAAGCAATACCGGGCCCATCTCGACGTGGTCTTCCAGAACAAGACGCCGACCTGCCAGTACCGCGGCGTCGGCCATCCGATCGCCTGCGCGGTGACCGAAGGACTGGTCGACCTGGCGGCGCAAAAACTCAAGATGGACCCGCTCGAATTCCGGCGCATGAACGTGGTGCCGGACGACGCGTATCCGTACACTGGCGCCTCCGGCATCAAGCTGGAAATCCTGTCGCACGAAGCCTGCCTGGCGAAAATCGAGACCCTGATGGATTACGCGGCGCTGCGGGCCGAGCAGGAGGCGCTGCGGGCACGCGGCATCTATCGCGGCATCGGCTTTGCGACGCTGATCGAACTGACCAATCCGGGCTCGGCATTCTATGGCGTCGGCGGTGCAAGGATCTCGGCACAGGACGGCGCGACGGTGCGGCTGGAGCCGAGCGGCAGCATCGTGGTCGCGGTCGGCGTCGGTGAACAGGGGCAGGGCACCGAAGGCATTTACGCGCAGATCGCGGCAGATGCGGTGGGCGTGTCGATTCAACATGTCCGGCTGGTGACGGGTGACACGGATGCCACGCCATACGGCGGCGGCACTTGGGCATCGCGCGGCGCCGGTATCGGCGGCGAGGCCGTATTGCAGGCTGGCCGCGCCCTGCGCGCCAACATCCTGACGGTGGCTGCACAGATTCTGCAGCGCGAGGCCGCCGGCCTGGCGATCCATCGGGATGCGATCGTCGACCGTGACTCGGAAGCGTTGCTCATGCCACTGGCCGAACTCGGCCGCATTGCCTACTTCCGACCCGACACGCTGCCGGCCGGCTTCACGGCCGAACTGATGGTGACGCGCCATTATGCGCAGCGCGACTATCCCTTCGTCTTCACCAACGGCGTGCAGGCGTCCTATGTCGAGGTCGATACCGACACCGGCTTCGTCAAGCTGCTCAAGCACTGGGCGGTGGAAGATTGCGGCCGTGTGCTCAACCCGATGCTGGTCGATGAGCAGATCCGCGGCGCGATCGTGCAGGGCATCGGCGGCGCGTTGTTCGAGGAATGCCTGTACGACGATGCCGGCTTGATGCAGAACGGCAGCATGGCCGATTACCTGGTGCCGATGGCCGGCGAAATGCCCGACATCGTGGTGGCCCATGTCGAGACGCCGACGGCGACCTCGGCGCCCGGCGCCAAGGGCGCTGGCGAGGCCGGTACTGCCGGTGCGCCGGCAGCGGTCATGAATGCGATCAACGATGCACTCGCGCCGCTGCAGGCGCAGGTGTTTTCGCAGCCTTGTACGCCCGAAAAAATCCTGCGGGCGCTGGGAAAAGTAGAAGGATGAACCTGCAAACCACCGCAGCGGCGCGATCGTCGCCGGCGGCGTGCGGGCTTCAGGCGGTCGATCGCGAAGCAGACGACACTGCCGTCATTTCGAGTTCACGGATATCCAGCCTCACATCGTCCGGACGTTCTGCGGCGGTTGGCGAATCGCCTCGGGTGTACCGAACGGCTTCGAGAGCTGCCTCGGCAGGCGGATCGGCTGGCGCATCCGCGTCGGCATACGCTTGTCCCTCCGGTAGCGCAGCGGCTTCCGTATCGACGGTGACGACCGTGAATTCGACAGGCGCGAGTGGCTCGGCCGCCTCCCCGGGAATCTCGGGCGCTGCCCCATGCGGGGCCAGGGGCGGGTCGTTCGGCCCGAAGAAGTGGGCGCCGGCAACCGCACCCATCAGCGCCAGACCCGCCGCCATCACGACAGGCGCGACCACCGTGGAAACCTGTCGAAAATCGGAGGATACCGGGATGTCCAGAGCATAGGTTACGGCCCTGCCGACCATGATCGTTGTGCCCGTTGCGTCGGCGATCCCGCCGATGGTGAGCAGTAGCGGCATGTTCCTGCGGAGCCGCTCCGGCGTCGATGGCACTCTCGGCGGTAACGCTGCCTGGATGGCTGCCAGCGCCGGTTGCGGGCGGGGGCTGACCCTTTGTACCGGTACGGCGGGGGCGGCCGGGACTGGCTGGCCGGATTGCATTCCGACCATCAGGCCGTCCTGGCCGTTCACCTCCCCCGGATTCTGTACGACGATGTAGGACGACGGTGCGTTGTTGACTTGCATTTTTGGACCTCGATTGAAGTTGC
>JACMOV010000094.1 GCA_014377845.1 Herminiimonas sp. | reverse complement strand
TGGGAGGTGAACCGACCGTTCCGCTAGCGCGGCTACCAATGAAAAAACCTCTGAAAAGAACCTCAAAACCGCAAAAACCAAGTCAAAAACCGGACATTTCTATTTGGTTTGGAGCCGGACATTTGAATTTAGCTTTGACATTTGGTGTAGCGGCAAAGTTGTAATGTCCTCTTTTGGCAAAGTTCAGATGTCCGCTTTTCCCGGATTGAACGCGTGGTGCGCTGAACCGGGAGGCAGTCATGGACAAAGCTGCGACGATTACAATGAAGATTCCCGTACCGGCCAGACCACGGTCACATTGCGATCGGCGCGCTGATGGCATCGATCCGCGCCATCACCTCTGGCGTCAGTCTTTCCAGTACCGCGCTCGCACCCAGGTTTTCCTGCAGCTGCGCCATGCGCGACGCGCCGGTGATGACCGTGCTGACATGCGGGTTGCGGGCGGCCCAGGCGATCGCCAGCTGGCTCGTCGAGCATCCGATTTCGGCCGCGATGGTGTCGAGCTGCACGACGGCTGCATTGCGGGCAGCGTCGGTCAGGCCATCGACCAGGAAGCCCATGCCGGCCATCGCCGCGCGGCTGTCGGCTGGAATGCCGTCACGATACTTTCCCGTCAACAGGCCGCTTGCCAGCGGGCTCCAGGTGGTCAGACCCAGTCCGATGTCCTCATAAAGCGCGGCATATTCTTTTTCGACCCGTTCGCGATGGAACAGATTGTATTGCGGCTGTTCCATGACTGGCTTGTGCAGGTTGCGCCGGTCGGCGATCTCCCAGGCGGCCCGGATCGCCTCGGCCGACCATTCGCTGGTGCCCCAGTACAACGCCTTGCCGCTGTCGATCATGTCGCTCATGGCCCAGACGGTTTCCTCGATGGGCGTGTGCGGGTCGGGACGATGGCAATACACCAGGTCGATGAAATCGAGACCGAACCGCGTGAGCGAACCGTCGATTGCCTGCGACAGGTACTTGCGATTGAGCGTGTCCTTGCGATTGACAGCCTGACCTTCCCGATCGAGACCCCAATAAAACTTGGTCGACACGATGTAATTCAGGCGTGGCCACTTCAATGCCTTGAGTGCATCGCCCATCACCGTTTCACTTTTGCCACCGGCATAGGCCTCGGCGTTGTCGAAAAAATTGACGCCGGCGTCGAAGGCGGCGGCCAGCATCTCGCGCGCCGCCGCAGTGTCCACCTGGTTGTGATACGTGACCCAGGACCCGAGCGACAGTGCACTCACCTGCAGGCCGCTATGGCCGAGACGACGGTATTGCATGGAAGTTCTTTCGGAGCGGAAGCGAGGTTGCCAAGATTACCAGAAGCGGGGTATTTTCACCGGCAGCGCGGGTCGGCAAGTACGACCGGCGTGGGGATATGATGCGGGCATTGTGGAGCAGAGACTGTGCAGCGGAAGTTGTGAAGCGGAAGTTGTGAAGCAGGCTTTGCGAAGCGGGCGATACGCTGCAACCGGTGGCTGCAGCGGACCATGCGCGCGCTCGCGGATACGTCGGCCCGAATCTGCGCGATTGCAGCAGTGGGCGCAGCCGTATCCGCACGGACCCAGAAGGCGACACACTCGACCACGGCTTTGCAGCTCGGGGCGCTCGGTTGGGAGGTTCGAACCGGGCGCGGCCACACTGCCTGCCGTTTCATCCGGGTGGTTGCAGCGGAGGCGAGTGTCGTCGCGGCCGTCTTGCGCGGCCACCCGATCGCCTTGTCTGGATACCAGGCCACCATCGCGGCGGCTTCTTCTTGCGGCAGCGGCTCTTCGTGCGGCACCGCCTGCTGGAATTCATCGATCTTGATCGGCTCGGGGACCGGCACCACGAGATCCCGCAGTGAACGCAACGACGGGTCCTGCCGCAAGCTCGCCGTCAACAGCAGCAGCGCGTCGTCAACGCCATTCGTGTCGAGCCGCCGGTTGTGCAAGGGTGGCCGATAAAACGTAACGAGGGTTTCGTCGAATCCGCTGGCGGCGCCGGCAAAGTCACCAGGGAACAGGCCGTCAGGCACCTGGATGCTTTCCTCATCTGGATCTGGCGCTTTTGGTACGGTGACCGCCAGCAGCATCATGGCAACCGGGTCGAGCAAGTCAGCCCCATCGCCGTAGCCGGCGCCATCGACCCCGTCGATACCCCCCAACCCGCTGTCACCGGCGGACATGCGGCCCGAACGCCTGCCCCTGCCCCGCGCCCTCGGCGGCTGCATCGTGATGAGGTCGGTCGCCAGCTGGATCACCAACGTGTCGACCAGCGCATCGTCGGCGCCATCGTCGCCGGCGCCGGCAATTCCGTTGCGGGTACCGCGGGCGCCAGATTTGGACGCTGTCATTTTCGGCTGCACGGCCGGGGCGGCGCTGCTCGATATCGCTGATTTCGTGGGCGCTTTTGCGGGCGGGGGCGCTGCGTGCCGACTGTCTTCCGTGCTCGCGGTGTGGCGCACGTCGACCCGCACCTCCACCGACCTTGCACCTGTGTCCGCTGCGGACCGTGCGGGTGCCACGCTGGCGCTGACGACTTCCGTGGTCGCCTGGGTCAGCGCATCGACCACGATCGTGACCAGCAATGCGGCCGCGTCCGGTACATCGGTTATTTCCGGGTCATCTGGCAGGTCTGCAGTCTGCGAAGCCGCGATCGGTCGGACTGCCTGAATCTTCATGGACTGATGCTTTCGGAGGAATCGGCGGGCGGGCAATCGCGTTGTTGCGCAGTGTCGCGTCCCAAAAGGCTAGCCCAGGCAGTGGCACAAATCGCGGGGTGGCGCGAATGACTACACTGTTTCACGAACCACGAGTTTCGATCGATGGCTCGCGCTTCGGTCCGGTTCACCCCGCTTTGCTGATGCTTTGCAGCGGGCTTTTTTTAAAGCAATATACGGACAGAATCGATGTCACCGTGATCTGGGAGCCCTTTTTTGTATTGTTTGGCATGAGGATCTGCGCGGTCGTGCGCATCATGCAATGTCCGTATATGTCTTCTTGAGAGAAATCAAATTCCACATATTTAATTCGTTTGTTGGTGCACATTTTCATCATTGCCCGGTCCAACTGCTGCCGGCAGGACGGTCCCGCCGCTCACCGACGGGTTCTTGCATGGAACAACTTTCCCTGATCGCCGAACCCCGCATCGACGGCGCCAACAACTGGTTATCCAACCCGATGGGCGCTTTCGAAAACTGGCAGCGCAGCACGCCACACAGTGACGGCTACCTGTATGCGGAACAGTCAGTCAAACAGCACCGCGCGATGTGGCACTGCTTCGTCGATTACCTCACACGTGAACAGCTGGATCTGCGTGCGGTGCAATCGGATCGGCTGGCAAAATTCCTCGATGGCCTGACCGCGAAGAATGGCAAGAGCGCGCAGGATTCCACGCGCCGGCGCTATCTGAAATTGCTGGCCAATACCTTCGACCATCTGCATGCGACCGGCCTGCGGCGTGGCGCCAATCCCTGCCTCGTGCTGTTCCGGTATTACCGCCCGACGCCGGTCAAGAGTCCGGGCGCCCTCGCCGCCCAGGAAGACGACCGGTTCGTCGCCTTCGTGCTGTCGATGGCCGCCGTCACCTGGCGTGAAATCCGCGACCAGGCGATGCTGGTGCTGATCATCGGCTCCGGCCTGTATGCGGCTGAAATCATCGGGCTGCAGATGGACCATGTAATCCTCGATGCCGAGCCGCCCTACTTGATCATCGACGCCCATGGCAAGGTGCCCGAACGGCGGGCGCCGATCATCGCGTTCGCCCGTGCACCGCTGCATCGGTGGCTGGACGTACGCGCCCGGCTGCCGCTCGGCAATGAGCAGACTGTGTTCATCTCCGGCAAGGGCGGCCAGATGCTGCCAGCCACGCTCTACCGCAAGGTGCAGGCGATCCTCAAGGGTGCGGACGGCGGATTGCGCCCGCGGGGCGGATTCGGGCCCCAGGTGCTACGCAATTCCTTTCTGATGCGGCAATTAGCGCGCGACAAGCCGATCGACGTGGTGCAGCAGTGGGCCGGGCATGTCGAACTGAAATCGACACTGCGCTATCGGGCCCTGGTGGTCAATCCCGGAGGCATCGAAGCGGAATGACGATGCGGCCGGTGGCGCGCCGGTCGACGCGATCGGGCCCCGATCGCCGCACCACCGTGCGAGAATGTTGTATTTGAGAAATAAGTTACCCAGAGCACACCTCGCAGCACGCTGCAGTGCTACTCTCCCGGGACATACTTCCGACTCCTGCGACCGCAGGGACGGCAAGTCCGTCAACAGGGGCACGCATGCAGCGCAGGACATTCGACAATCCATCATCCGAATCACGTCAGCCGTCCTGGCAGGGGCGGCCGTACGGGCGCAGTGCACGCCGGCTCGGTGCGGTCGGACTTTGCCTCTGGCTGTCGGCCTGCGCTTCGCTGCCGGACCTGCGCATGCTGCCAACCAAGGCATCGACCGGCGCCGCACCCACGGTCGAAGGCAGCGAAGGCGACCTGTCTGCCAAAAAGGCGCGTTCGGTCCTGCTGCGTCGCGTGCGTGGCACGAAAAACGATGTCGCCAAACTGGCCGCGATGGAAGAAGCCGCCACCGGCAGTCCGCTCATCTACGGTAACCGCACCACCCTGCTGTTCGACGGCCCGCAGGCGATGGGCGCAATGATGGCGGCCATCCGCGGCGCGCAGGACAACATCAACTTGGAGACCTACATCTTCGACCAGGACGAACTCGGCCAGCAGTTCCAGCAACTCCTGATCGACAAACAGAAAGCCGGCATCCAGGTCAATGTCATGTACGACGGTGTTGGCTCGCTCTCCACGCCGAAAGCCTTCTTCGACCGCATGCGGGAAGCCGGCATCAAGCTGATCGAATTCAATCCGATCAGTCCGCTCAAGGGCATTCGCGCGCTCAAGGTGAACAATCGCGATCATCGCAAGATTCTGATCGTCGACGGCAAGATCGCCTTTACCGGCGGCGTCAACATTTCGGAAAACTATTCGCGCAGCTCGCTGTTCCGCTCCGGCAGCCGTGGCGTGGACGAACCGGGCGGGCGCGGCACGCATATC
>JACMOV010000093.1 GCA_014377845.1 Herminiimonas sp. | reverse complement strand
GGCGGCGCAACAGGCATTGTTGCGCCAGGACGTGCACGCCCGGGTGGTCTCGATGCCCTGCTGGGAATTGTTCGACGAGCAGCCGCAAGACTATCGCGACCAGGTATTGCCGCCGTCCAGCCTGCGCCTGGCGATCGAAGCCGGCGTCACGCAGGGTTGGCACCGTTACGTCGGCGACCGTGGCGACGTGCTGGGGGTCGACTGCTTCGGCGCTTCCGCCCCCGGCGATGTGATGATGGAAAAATATGGCTTCACGGTCGACAATGTCTGCCTGCGTGCACAGGCCCTGCTACGCGCCCAGCCTTCCTGAAAGCCATGCCGGGCGGTGCTATGCCGCGAGCCGCCGGTAGCGCCGGATCAGGGCGTTGGTCGAGCTGTCGTGGGCCAGGCGGCCGTGCCGGTCGCTCGGTCAAGGGCACGGTCTGGCTGATGGCGTCGAGGGCGGTGCCGCTCATCGGCCACTACCGCCCTGCTTCAAGGCTGCGCGCTTGCCGTCGATCAGTTGCAACAGCTCCTGCCACGACTTGGCAAAGGATGCGGCGCCCTCTTGCTGCAGTTGCTCCGCCAGCGCCGCAAGATCGATGCCGGCGGCACTGAAGGTGGCAAGTGTCATGGTGGCGTCGCCGCCATCGGCCGGCATGCTGCCGCTGACCACACCGTGGTCGGCAAAGGCCAGCAATGTCTTTTCCGGAATTGTATTGACGGTGTTGGGCGCGGCCAGCGCCTGCAGATACATGACGTCGGACGCAGCCTTGTCCTTGGTGCCGGTGGATCCCCACAACAGGCGTTGTGGCTGCGCCCCCGTCTCGGCCAGGTGGCGCCATCGTGGCGAGGCCAACAACGCCCGGTAGGCATGGTAAGTCTGTCGTGCCACGGCGATGCCGAGCCGGTTGCGCAAGTCCTCCGGCACCTTGTCGGCCACCGCCACATCCCAGCGGCTTACGAACAGCGACGCCACCGAGCCCACGACCGGGTCGCGCCCGGCAGCGATGCGGCGCTCGATACCGCGCAGATACGCCTCGGCCGCACCCTGGTACTGCGCGCATGAAAACAGCAGCGTGACGTTGACCGGCACGCCGGCGAAGATCGATTCCTCGATCGCCGGCAGACCGGCCGGGGTGCCGGGAATCTTGATGAACAGGTTGGGCCGCGCCGCCTGCGCATGCAATTCGGCTGCCACCCTTATCGTGCCTGCGGTGTCGTCCACCAGCAGGGGCGAGACTTCCAGCGAGACCCAGCCATCGACGCCATCGGTTGCATCAAAATCCGGACGGAACAGGTCGGCCGCCCGACGCAGGTCCTCCAGCGCCAGGTCGAAGAACAGTGCCTCGCTGCTGCGCTCCGAACCCGCGGCGGCGATGGCCTCGTCATAGAGCTCGGTGCCGGCCAGCGCATGCTGGTAAATGGTGGGGTTGGAGGTCAGGCCGGTGACGGCCAGTTCACGCCGGTAGCGTGCCAGCGTACCGTCGTCGAGCAGGCCGCGCGTGATGTTGTCGAGCCACAGGCTCTGGCCCATTTCGTGCAGGTTGATTGCGGCATTCATGATGTCTAATTGCTCCTCATGGTGGGGGCGGACTGCGCGGCATCGCGCAGGCTCACCGCATCGAAATCGAGCAGCGCGCCGATCGTCTCCAGCGTGATGTCGGGCTCGCACCATGCCGCGTCGCGCGCGGCCAGTGCGTAATGACCCTGGCGCGGGAACACGGTCGTCACCCGTTGCCCCCACTGACGCTTGAAGGCGTCCAGCAGGCGTGGCTTGTCATCGACCAGAATGTAATGGCGGGCCGGAAAACGCTGCTCTACTTCGATCAGCATCGATTCCTTGTGGATGTAGATCAGCACGCGTCCACCGGTGGCCTGCCACAGGCCGGCGCGCTCGATCTTGCGCGGCTGGAACACGACGTCGCCGTCCGAGAGCATCACGGTGGTGCCAGAGAGGTCCAGATGGGCGACGACGTCGAGGGCGCGTGGATACAGGCGTGCGGCGAAGGGATAGTCGAGCAGGAAGGCCGACATGCGCAGCAGGCGCATGTCGGCAACGTCCTGATTGCGGTAACGCTGCAGCGCGCCGAGGTAATCGGCATAGCCGAGTTCGCTGCGCAGCTGCTCGAATAACGCCCAGTAATGGTCGCTGCTGGCGGCGCCGAACTGTTCTTGCAGGTGCGTGCGCAAGTCCTGTTGCACGCGGTCGTTGTCGAGCAGCGTATTGTCGCAATCGAGCAGGAACACGATGTCCTCGGCCTCGCGCATGCCGCTCACGCCTTGGCGGGAGGTGCCGGCGATGCAGGCGGTGCAGGCGGTGCAGGCACGGCCGCACGTTCCTGGTGTCCACCGAAACCGTGCCGCATGGCCGAGAGCAGCTTGTCGCCATAATCGGCATTGCCGCGCGAGCTGAAGCGCGCAAACAGGGCGGCGCTGAGGATCGGCGCCGGCACCGCCTCATCGATGGCGGCGGCCAGGGTCCAGCGCCCTTCGCCGGAGTCCGAGACGCGCCCGGCGTAGCCGGCCAGCGCCGGATCGCGCAGCAGCGCCGCCGCACTGAGGTCCAGCAGCCAGGACCCGATCACGCTGCCGCGTCGCCACAGTTCGGCGATTTCCGGCAGGTCCAGTTCATACCGGTAGAACTCGGGATTGGTCATCGGTGCCGTTTCGGCGTCGCTGGTGACCGGCCGACTGCCGGCATTGGCCTCCTGCAGAATATTGAACCCTTCGGCATAGGCGCCCATGACGCCGTACTCGATGCCGTTGTGAACCATCTTCACGAAGTGGCCGGCGCCGTGCGGGCCACAATGCAGATAGCCCTGGTCGGCGCTGCTGCCGGCCCGGTGCGCATCGGCCCGGCCCGGCGTCGGCGTTGCCGCCGCACTGCCAGGCGACAATGCGGCGAACAACGGTGTCAGGTGTGTCACAACGTCTGGTTCACCACCGATCATCAGGCAATAACCGCGATCGAATCCCGCCACGCCACCGCTGGTGCCGACATCGACATAATGCAGTTGCTGCGCCTGCAGTTCAGCGGCGCGCCGGATGTCGTCGCGATAGTAGGAATTGCCGCCATCGACAATGATGTCGCCTGCCGCCAGCAACGGTGCCAGCGCTGCCAGGACGCGATCGACGGCACCGGCCGGCACCATCAGCCAGACAACGCGTGGCTGATGGAGATCGGCAACCAATTCTTCCATTGTCGGCACGGTGCTCACGCCGGTGCCGCTGATGGCCGTGCGCGCCGCTTCATGCGTGTCGTAGGCGACGCATTGGTGTCCGCCGCCGCTCAACCTGCGCACCATGTTGGCACCCATCCGGCCGAGCCCTATCATTCCGAATTGCATCGTTCACCTCGCT
>JACMOV010000092.1 GCA_014377845.1 Herminiimonas sp. | reverse complement strand
GCATTGATCGACAAGGAATTCTTCTTCGAGGATACGCATCCTGCGCGCCGCCTGATCAGCCTGTTGACCACGTCGAGCATGGGCTGGGACCAGAGCAAGGGTCGCAGCGATCCGTTGTACCAGGCGATCCACAGCAACGTCAGCCTGGCCCAGCAGTTCGACAACGAGATCGCGCTGTTTTCGGAAGTCGTCTCCAACCTCGAAGGTTTTCTCAAGCAGGAAGAAGGCAAGTCGGCAGTACGCCTGGCAGCGCCGATTACGCGGGCGCTCAAGCAGGAAAAGCTGCGCGAGGCGACGCGCTCGGCCAGCAGCGATGTCGCCGTGCGCGTGGCCACCGGCGAAGTGGCGGTATTCGTCGAAGCCTTCCTCGAGAGCCGCTGGGTCCCGGTACTGGCGCTGGCGCACAGCGTCAAGGATGAAAAACCGCAGGTGCTGGCCAGCGCGATCAAGACCATGGACGACCTGATCTGGAGCGTGCAGCCGAAGATCACGGTACAGCAACGCAAGGAACTGGTCACCAAGCTGCCGGCGCTGCTGACAACGCTGAACAAGTGGCTGAGCGTCTTGAAATGGGACGACGCCGAGCGGCTGCGCTTCTTTGCCGATCTGGCCGAATGTCATGCATCGATCGTGCGTGCGCCTCTGGAGCTGTCGCCGCACCGGCAACTTGAACTGGCGGTCGAAGCCGCCCGCAAGGCAGCCGAGCGCCGTCTGGAAAAGCGCGCGGTCGACATTCCGCCACCCGCACCCGATCCGTTTGCAGAACAGGTCGAGTCCCTGGAGCGCGGCGCCTGGTTCGAATTCCGCCAGCCCGACGCCAGCATGCGGCGCGTGAAACTGGCCTGGGTCAGCCCGCGCAGGAGCCTCTATATCTTCACCACCGTGCATCGGGAAGAAGCCTTCTCGCTCGGCGCGGACATTCTTGCCCGGCACTTCCGCGACGAGACAGTACGAATGGTCGATGCCGACGGATTCGTCGACCGCGCACTGGCCGATGCACTCGGGGATTCAGGCGCCGGACCGGAACGCATCGACGAAGCGGTTCCGGCCTGATCCCGCATCGCGTCCAGACCGGCCAGGCCCCACGCCTTCGCGTATGATCGAAAAAAAACCAGCGATCACGGAGACGACAGCATGAGCCATTCCCACGACCATCCGGAAGACGATTCACACGATCATTCACACGATCATTCGCCCGGTCACCAGCAGGAACATCCGCACGCTCACCCGCAAGTCGACACCGCGCCCGGCGGCAGCGCCGATATCCGCGAGGCGTGGCGCACGGATGGGGTATGCGTGGTACGCGGCGATCAGCTCGACACCAACACGGCGCAGACGCCGGGCATGAACCGCGCTGCGGCGATCACCCATGCAAGGGTCGGCGCCAACAAACTCTGGGCCGGCACCGTCACGATTCATCCGAACGCCAAGACCGGCGCCCATCATCACGGCGCGCTGGAAAGCGTGATCTACGTAATCCGCGGCCGTGCCAGGATGCGCTGGGGCGACCACCTCGAATTCACCGCCGAAGCCGGCCCCGGCGACTTCATCTACGTGCCGCCGTACGTCCCGCACCAGGAAATCAACGCCAGCCCCGACGAACCGCTCGAATGCGTCCTGGTACGCAGCGACAATGAAGCCATCGTGATCAACCTCGATATCGAACCGGTGGAGCAACCGGAAAACGTCGCATGGATCGATCCGATCCACCGGCAGCCGCAGGATTGAGGGAAGCTGCAGCGGCGATTTTCGCACCCGAAGCAACGTAGCGAAGCGGCGAATTTCGCAGCAGAAGCAACGTAGCGAAGCGGTAAATTTCGCAGCAGAAGCAATTTAGGGTCAGAGTCGAATTTTGCAGAGATTCACCGCGAATTTCGACTCTGACCCTAATTTGCGGATTCCGGAGTAGCGCAGATCGCACATCGACGATGCCTTTCCTTCGCCTGTCTGAAATGCTTGCTGCGGTCGATGCTCCGTGGTCCGTTCATTGGGGTCAGAATCGAAATTCGCGATAACCCGCTGCGAAATTCGACTCTGACCCCAATGAACTCCGCCGCAGTTATTTCGCCGCCGCCAACGCATCCAGCGCCGACCCCGTCAGCCTGCAGATCCGCCACTCCGGCATTACTTGCGCACCCAGCCCCTGGTAGAACCCGATCGCATTCTGATTCCAGTCGAGCACCGACCATTCGAACCGGCCGCAGCCGCGTTCGAGCGCAAGTGCCGCAAGATGCGTCAGCATCGCCTTCGCATGCCCGCGCCGCCGAGCGTGCGGTTTGACGTAGAGATCTTCCAGGTACAGCCCCTTGCGGCCCAAAAATGTCGAGAAATTATGGAAGAACAGGGCAAACGTCACCGGCGTGTCCCCTTCACTGCCGATCACGCATTCGCACGCAGGCTTCGCGCCGAACAGGGCTTCCTGCAACATCGGCACGTCGGCGATCACCAGGTGCGCGAGTTGCTCGAATTCTGCCAGCTCGGTAATCATGCCGAGGATGACAGGTACATCGGCGACCTGCGCCGGACGGATCGTGAATGCGGTGGAATGTGCTGTCATGAGGTCATGTCATCCGACGTCGAAGCGCACGCCTTGCGCCAGCGGCAGGCTGCCACTGTAGTTGATCGTATTGGTGGCGCGCCGCATGTAGGTTTTCCATGCGTCGGAGCCGGATTCGCGTCCGCCGCCGGTGTCCTTTTCACCGCCGAAGGCGCCGCCGATTTCCGCGCCGCTGGTGCCGATGTTGACATTGGCGAGGCCGCAGTCGCTGCCGGTGGCCGACATGAAGCGCTCGGCTTCGCGGATGTCGTTGGTGATGATCGCCGACGACAACCCCTGCGGTACGGCGTTGTGCAGGGCGATGGCATCATCGAGTTCATCGTAGGCCATCACATAGAGGATCGGCGCAAAGGTCTCGCGATGCATCACCGCGCTCTGCGTCGGCATGCGCACCAGTGCCGGGCGCACATAGCATGCGGCCTCTGCGAAGCCTTCTGTCAGGCGCTCACCACCCGTGACGATGCCGCCTTCAGCCGTGGCCTGCGCCAGCGCCGCCTGCATCGCATCGAATGCGGCACGGTCGATCAACGGGCCCACCAGAGTGCCGTCGGCAAGAGGATCGCCGACGCAGACGGTGCCGTAGATACGCTCGACGCGGGTCACCAACGCGTCGAACACACTGGTGTGCACGAAGAGCCGCCGCAACGACGTGCAGCGCTGTCCGGCAGTGCCGACTGCCGAGAAGGTGATCGCGCGCACCGCCAGATCGAGGTCGGCGCTGGGGGCGACGATCATGCCATTGTTCCCACCCAGTTCGAGCAGGCTGCGCCCGAGGCGCTGGGCGACCGCGACCGCGACCTGCCGTCCCATGCGCACGCTGCCGGTCGCACTCACCAGCGGCACCAGCGGCGAAGCGGAAATCACCGCCCCGACGTCGGCCATGCCGATCAACAACTGGCATAAGTCGGGCGGTACGGTATCCGGATGGCGCAGCGCAAATTCCGCGACGGCTTGCAGGAACAGCGACTGCACCGCGATTGCCGTCAACGGCGTTTTTTCGGACGGCTTCCACACCACGGCATTGCCACACACCAGGGCGAGCGCCGTATTCCACGCCCACACCGCTGCCGGAAAATTGAATGCGGTGATGACGCCGCATACGCCCAGCGGATGCCAGGTCTCCATCATCCGGTGGCCGGGACGCTCGCTGGCGATCGTCAGCCCATGCAACTGGCGCGACAGGCCCACGGCGAAATCGCAGATATCGATCATCTCCTGCACTTCGCCCAAACCCTCGGTCAGGATCTTGCCGGATTCGAGGCTGACCAACCGGCCGAGCCGGTCGTGCGCATTCCTGAGCACGCCGCCGAGAATGCGCACGAGTTCACCGCGCAGCGGCGCCGGCACCGTACGCCAGGCGAGAAATGCCGCGTGCGCACGATCCAGCGCCTGCTCTGCCTGCGACGCCGTCGCCACCTGCAGGCTGGCCAGCCGCACGCCGTCACGCGGCGCGTGCACTGCCAGATCGTCGCCCGCGTAGGCGCAGCAGTCGAAGCCGAGCTTGCTGAAAATTTGTGCACTGTCCATGAAGTCTCCGGAAGATCATCGGGCTGTAAGCCCGGTAGCGAGACCCGCATCATAAACCGGCCGGATCAAACCATGCCTCAATGCATGAATCAATCCATGACAAAGCCAAAAAAAAACCCGCTCAGGGAGCGGGTTAAATCCATATCTTGAGGATACAGAGGAGACAGGCAAACTATAACCACTTGCCTTGATCGCTGCAAATTATGAATCCTCATATCTGCTATACGTTTTACGCATGAACGGCCGGTTATTGGATGGCCTGTCAGTTTCCGATCAGGCTCGCCGCGATGTTGATCGACAGGCCGAGGATGGCCGCATTGAAGAGGAATGCCAAGACCGTATGGGCCAGCACCACCTTGCGCATCGGCGTCGACATCACCGCCACATCGGAAGTCTGGACCGCGGCCGATATCGTGAATGCGAAATAGAGAAAGTCCCAGTAGTCGGGTTGGGATTTTTCGTCAGGAAATTTGAGCGGAGGTACATCGTCATCGGCCGTGTAGAACAGCTTGGTGTAATGCACGGCGAAGATCGTTCCGACCAAAAACCATGAACCGAGGACCGTCATCACTGTCACCGTGTAGTGCAGCACCCGCGCCATGCCGTGCAGATCCTTGGCGGTGCCGAGCTGCAGCACGATCGCCGCCAGGCTGGCGATGGCCGCGATGCAAACCATCAACAGCACCATCGTCGCGCTTTCGTCTTCCTGTTCGGCGAAGGATTGCACATCGCCGATGTCGGCACGCACGATCAGGGCCCAGATCATCACCAGATACAGCCAGACGCCGATGTTCCATCCCAGAACCGCAGACTGCAACAGTTCCAGGCGGGACTGCAGAGCCCAGCCCGACAACAGGCCGACTGCAGCCGACAGCACCAGGCGCGGATGCAGTCTGGCGAGTGTTAGAAATGAGGCCGGTTTGAACATGGCGTGACGCGTCGATGGAATTGCACGCACGATAACAGCTTTGCAGACGCCACCGTGCTCTGCGGCTGGCGGCTCAGAGCTTGACGATCGCGACAATCGCCGCGGCGATCAGACCGAACTTGAGGATGTAGTAGACGCTGCGGTTCCAGCGCTTGAGACGGCGGCGATACTGTCCCGCCGACCAGGCGAGATGAAACAGCTTGTTGATGCCGCCGGTCTGGTCGCCGGTGTCGTTGGGGGAACTGGCTGCCGTCATCATGGTGCGCCCCAGCCAGCGATTGAGCCCGCGGGCCCAGCCGAAGCGCATCGGCCGCTCGACATCGCAGAACAGGATGATGCGGTCGATGTCACTGCCGTTCTTGGCCCAGTGGATGTAGGTCTCGTCGAAAATCACAGCCTCGCCATCGCGCCACGAGTAACGCTGATGATTGACCTCGATGAAGCAGGAATCGTCGTTCGGCGTGACCAGTCCGAGGTGATAACGCAGCGATCCGGCGAACGGATCGCGATGCGGATTGAGGATCGCGCCCGGCGGCAATTCGGCGAACATGGCTGCCTTGACGGAGGGCAGCGTCTTCAGCAAGGCAAAGGTGTTCGGGCAGAGTTCCTCGGCCGAGGGATGGCTGGCGTCGTACCACTTCAGATAGAAGCGCTTCCAGCCGGTCTTGAAGAACGAGTTGAATCCAGCGTCATTGTTCTGCGCGGCGGCGCGAATCTTCTGCGTGTGCAGCAGATGCAGCGCCTCGATCCGGATCTGCTGCCAGTTCGCCTGCAGAACATCGAGTTCCTTGAAGTCCGATACCGGCAGATACGCCTTGGACGACACTTTCGACAGGGTGTACATCACCATGTTGATCGGCGCCATGAACGTCGAATGGTCGAACAACTGTCGAAAAAAAGGCAGCCGCGCCCGGCCGCGAAAATGCACGAACAGAACCGACGAAAGATAGACCGCTACAAACCACCACTTCATGTTGATCCTTGTATGCGACGAGATGGAACGGATGCGTCGCGGGCCCACTCAATGAAAGCAGGCGTCCGGCACTTACGCAGCAATATGGGCCGGCACCCGGTTCCCGCATGTACCACACGCAAACGATCCCTATTTTCGCCTAAAACGCATGCCAGTGCGCATTGCATTCCCGCTTTGTACCCGGCTGCCTGCATTTGCAGCGCGTCTGAAAACTGAAATGGCGAACACACCACACCGGTCGCGTCTGGTGAAATGCGGCCCTCAAACCGACTCCCCTGAAAAGCGAATCGACAAGCATGCAACCAGAACTGACACTCGCACCCGCACGATATGATCCGAATCCGCTGCTCGATACCTTGATCGCGCGGCTGGAACTGAAAAATGACGATGCACTCTGCCACGCGCTCGACATCGCACGTCCGGTGCTGGCCGACATCCGCAGACGCGCGCTCGGCGTGGGCGCCTGGCTGCTGCAGCGGATGTCCGAAATAAGCAACCTCAGCATCGCCGACCTGCGCCGGATGATGGGCGACCAGCGCACCCGCTTGCGCGTGGGGACCGCGCGTATCAAGCGCTGCCGAATCTAGAACACGCCTGCAGGGGTTCTGCGCGACCCCGCCCAGCACCTCTTTCGCAGGCAATCGAGAGCCCGGGTCGTTTTTGTATCGGTCTGTAGCGTGCGAGGCGCGCTACCGCACATCCGCATGTGCCGCGTCGCCCGACCGTGGCGTGTTTGCGCGCGCCTGACGCCGAAACTGTCCAGGCCGGCTTTTGGCGTGAAGCCCTGCCAGTCATCCGCCGCTGCGTGAACGCGGCCGTGGCACGTCCACGCCGATGGCTGCGCGCGCCGGCTGGCAGCGCAACATTACGTCACACGACATCCGCATAGTTTCCTTATAATTCTGCAACCCTCCCGAGCATGTCGATCCCGGTCGGCTTGTCACGCAGCCTGCATCCGATCGCAGGCTTCCGATTTTTCCCGTCACACGCATCGATACCATGAACCCGACACCGCCATCCGAAGTCACTCAGCCTGCCCGGCCCGCCCTCCTTGCGCCGACGCCGGTGCGGCCGGCCAAACGACGCTGGTGGCCCTGGTTGCTGGCGGTCGTGGTTGCGGCCGTCGCGATCTGGTATTTTTTTCTACGCAAGCCGGCCGATACCACCGACCCTGCCGGTACGCCGCAAAACGCTCAGGCAGCCAAGGGCGGCCCGGGCAGCGGCAAGCGCGGCGGGCCTGGCGGTGGCGGCAACCGGCCGCTGGCGCCGGTGGTTGCAGCGACAGCGCGCACCGGCGACATCAGCGTGTTCCTCAATGGCTTGGGCTCGGCGGTGCCACTCAATACCGTGACGGTGCGCAGCCGGGTCGATGGTCAGCTGATGCGTATCCTGTTCAAAGAGGGCCAGGTGGTCAAGGCCGGCGAACTGCTGGTCGAGATCGATCCGCGCGCCTTCCAGGTCCAGCTGGCCCAGGCCGAGGGCCAAATGGCGCGCGACCAGGCGCAACTGACCAACGCGCAGGTCGACCTCGAACGCTATCGCACCCTGTTCCAGCAGGACTCGATCGCCAAGCAGCAGCTCGACACCCAGCAGGCGCTGGTGCGCCAGTACGAAGGCGCGATCAAGGCCGACAAGGGCGTGGTCGACAACGCGAAGCTGCAGCTCAGCTATGCGCGCATCACGGCGCCGATCAGCGGGCGCATCGGTTTGCGCCTGGTCGACACCGGCAACATCGTCAAGACCGGCGACGCCAATGGCATTGTCGTGATCACCCAACTGCAGCCGATCACGGTGCTGTTTACCATCCCCGAGGACAACATCCCGGCGGTCATGAAGAAATTGCAGTCACATGAAAAGCTGCCGGTCGATGCATGGGACCGCGCACAGAAGACCAGGCTCGACAGCGGCACCCTGCTCACCGTCGACAACCAGATCGATACCACGACGGGCACGGTCAAGCTCAAGGCGCAATTCCCCAACACCGACTACAGTCTGTTCCCGAACCAGTTCGTCAATACCCGCATGCTGATCGATGTGCGTCGCAGTGTGGTCGTCATCCCGACCGCCGGCATCCAGCGCGGCACGCAGGGCACCTTCGCCTATGTCGTAAAACCGGACAACACCGTCGCGCTGCAATTGATCACGGTCGGCAAGGTCCAGGGCGAGGATACCGAGATCGTCAGCGGCCTCAAGGCGGGTGACGTGATCGTCACCGACGGCGCCGACAAGCTACGCGATGGCGGCAAGGTCGAGGTCGCGATGAAGGATGGCAAGGCGATCGGTGGCGGCGGACGCGGTAACGGCGGCAGCCGTCGTGGCGGTGCCGACGGTGGTGCTGGCGGCCCCGAAGCAGGTGCAGGTGCCCGGGGTGCCGGCAGTGCGCCGGGCGTTGCACCCGCCGCATCCACTGCACGGAGCGGTGCATGACCTGCGGCGTAAAACGCCCTGCCGATGATCGTGACCGGGCAGCGCCCGCATGAGCGGCATGAGCATCTCCAGGCCGTTCATCCTGCGGCCGGTCGCGACCTCGCTGCTGATGCTGGCGATCCTGCTGGTGGGCGTGCTGGCCTACCGGCTGCTGCCGCTCTCGGCCCTGCCCGAGGTCGATTACCCGACGATCCAGGTCGTGACGCTCTATCCGGGCGCGAGTCCGGACGTGATGACCTCGTCGGTCACGGCGCCGCTGGAGCGCCAGTTCGGCCAGATGCCGGGCTTGAACCAGATGTCCTCGACCAGCTCCGGCGGCGCATCCGTGATCACCCTGCAGTTCAGCCTGGCGCTCAGCCTCGACATTGCAGAACAGGAGGTCCAGGCTGCCATCAACGCCGGCGCCAACCTGCTGCCGGCCGATCTGCCGGCGCCCCCGCTCTATAGCAAGGTCAATCCGGCCGACACGCCGATCATGACCCTGTCGGTCACCTCCAAGACCCTGCTGCTGCCGCAACTGCAGAGCCTGACCGATACCCGGCTGGCGCAGAAGATTTCACAGATTCCCGGCATCGGCCTGGTCAGCCTGTCCGGCGGTCAGCGTCCCGCCGTGCGCATCCAGGCCAATCCGACCGCGCTTGCCGGTTACGGCCTGAACATCGAAGACATCCGCACCGCCATCGGCAGCGCCAACGCCAACCAGGCCAAAGGCAGCTTCGACGGTCCGACCCGCGCCTACACCATCGACGCCAACGACCAGCTGCGCTCGGCGGCAGAATACAAGGCGATCATCGTCTCCTACAAGAACGGTGCGCCGGTGCGGCTGACCGATATCGCCGACGTCATCGACGACGCCGAAAACGTGCGGCAGGCGGCCTGGGTCAACGAATCCCCAGCGATCATCATCAACATCCAGCGCCAGCCGGGCGCCAACGTCATCCAGGTGGTAGACCAGATCAAGAAGCTGTTGCCGCAACTGCGCGCCAGCCTGCCGGCCGATGTCGAGGTCGCGATCCTGACCGATCGCACCGTCACCATCAGCGCATCGGTCAAGGACGTGCAATTCGAACTGATGCTGTCGGTCGCTCTGGTGGTGATGGTGATCTTCCTGTTCCTGCGCAATCTGGCGGCGACCATCATTCCGAGCGTGGCGGTGCCGCTGTCGCTGGTCGGCACCTTCGGCGTGATGTACCTGGCCGGATTTTCGCTCAACAACCTGACGCTGATGGCACTGACGATTTCAACCGGCTTCGTGGTCGACGATGCGATCGTCATGATCGAGAACATTGCCCGCTACATCGAGCAGGGCGACTCGCCGATGGACGCGGCGCTGAAGGGTTCGGCGCAGATCGGCTTCACCATCCTGTCGCTGACGATCTCATTGATCGCGGTGCTGATCCCGCTGCTGTTCATGGGCGACGTGGTGGGCCGGCTGTTCCGTGAATTCGCCATCACGCTGGCGGTCACCATCATCCTCTCGGCGATCGTCTCGCTGACACTGACGCCGATGATGTGCGCTCGTTTGCTGCATCACACGCCGGAAGAAAAACAGGGCCGCTTCTACAAAGCATCGGGTCGCTTCTTCGACCGCATCATCGCAGGCTACGGCCGCTGGCTTACCTGGGTGCTGGAGCGCCAGACGCTGACATTGATCGTGGCGGTGGTGACCTTCGCGCTCACCGCGCTGTTGTACGTGCTGGTGCCGAAGGGCTTCTTTCCGCTGCAGGACACCGGCGTCATCCAGGGGATTTCGCAGGCGCCGCAGTCGATCTCGTTTGCCGCCATGGCAGCGCGGCAGCAGGCGCTGGCCCACGTGATCCTGCAGGACCCGGCAGTCGACAACCTGTCGTCATTCATCGGTGTCGACGGCAGCAACACGACCTTGAACAGCGGCCGCATCCTGATCAACCTGAAGCCGCACGGCAAGCGCAGCGAGAATGCCTCGCAGATCATCGCGCGGCTGCAGGGCAAGCTGGCCGATGTGGCCGGGATCTCGCTCTTCATGCAGCCGGTGCAGGACCTGACCATCGAAACCCGGGTCAGCCGTACCCAGTACCAGTTCACGGTGGAAGACGCCGATCCGAAGCAGCTCAGCCTCTGGACGCCGAAACTGGTGGACCGGCTGTCGCAACTGCCGCAACTGCGCGACGTGACCAGCGACCTGCAGGATGCCGGATTGCAGGCGGCTTTGGTGATCGACCGCGCCACCGCCTCGCGCCTGGGTGTCACGCCGGCCACCATCGACAGCACGCTCTACAGTGCCTTCGGTCAGCGGATCGTCTCGACGATTTTTACCCAGACCAACCAGTACCGGGTGATCCTGGAGCTCAAGCCCGAATACCAGCAGGGACCGGCTGCGCTCAACGATATCTACGTCACCACCTCGGCAGGTACCCAGGTGCCGCTGAGTACCTTGACCACGCTGAGCGAGCGCGCCACGCCGCTGATCGTCAGTCACCTCGGCCAACTGCCGGCGACCACCGTGTCGTTCAACCTGGCGCCGGGTGTGGCGCTGGGCGATGCGGTCGAGGCGATCGACAAGGCGAAACAGGAGATTGGCCTGCCGGCCAGCACCCAGACAAATTTCCAGGGTGCCGCACTGGCGTTCCAGGGCTCGCTCACCAACCAGCTGCTGCTGATCCTGGCTGCGGTGATCACGGTCTACATCGTGCTGGGCGTGCTGTATGAAAGCTACATCCATCCGATCACGATCCTGTCGACCCTGCCCTCTGCCGGCATGGGTGCGTTGCTGGCGCTGATGGTGTCGGGCAGCGATCTCGGCATCATCGCCATCATCGGCATCATCCTGCTGATCGGCATCGTCAAGAAGAACGCGATCATGATGATCGATTTCGCGCTGGACGCCGAACGCAATGAAGGCATGGCGCCGCGCGAGGCGATCTACCAGGCGTGCCTGCTGCGGTTCCGGCCGATCCTGATGACGACCATGGCGG
>JACMOV010000091.1 GCA_014377845.1 Herminiimonas sp. | reverse complement strand
GGCGGACGCATCCAGATTTATGTCAAGGGTGAAGACGTGGGCGCGGAGCTGTATGCCGCGTTCAAGCACTGGGACCTGGGTGACATCGTCGCCGCCGAAGGCAAGGTGTTCAAGACCAAGACCGGTGAGCTGTCCATCCACGCGACCAGCGTGCGCTTGCTGACCAAAAGCCTGCGGCCCATGCCCGACAAGTTCCATGGCATGGCCGACCAAGAGACCAAATACCGCCAGCGTTACGTCGACCTGATCATGAGCGAAGAAACACGTCGCACGTTCAAGGCGCGCACCGCGACGATGTCGTCGATCCGCCGCTTCATGAACGAGCACGAGTTCATGGAAGTCGAAACGCCGATGCTGCACACCATTCCCGGTGGTGCCGCCGCCAAGCCATTCATCACGCATCACAACGCGCTCGACATGCAGATGTTCCTGCGCATCGCACCAGAGCTTTATCTGAAGCGACTAGTGGTCGGCGGCTTCGAGCGCGTGTTCGAAGTCAATCGCAACTTCCGCAATGAAGGTGTCTCGCCGCGCCACAATCCGGAATTCACGATGATGGAATTCTATGCGGCGTATGTCGATTACCATTGGCTGATGGACTTCACCGAGGCGGTGATCCGCCAGGCCGCAGTCGATGCGCACGGCACCGCCGAACTGACCTACCAGGGTCGCGCGCTAGACCTGAGCAAGCCGTTCCGTCGCTTCACGATCCTCGGTGCGATCAATCATTACGCACCGCAGTACAGCGCCGAGCAACTGGCCGATGCCGACTTCATCAAGGCCGAGCTGAAGAAATTCGGCGTCAAGCCTTTTGCCACCGCCGGCCTCGGCGCGCTGCAACTGGCGCTATTCGAAGAGACTGCCGAAGCACAATTGTGGGAGCCGACCTACATCGTCGACTATCCAGCCGAAGTCTCGCCGCTGGCGCGTGCCTCCGACACGGTACCGGGCATCACCGAGCGTTTCGAGCTATTCATTTGCGGACGCGAACTGGCCAACGGTTTCTCGGAATTGAACGATGCCGAAGACCAGGCCGCGCGCTTCCAGGCGCAGGTTGCTGCCAAGGATGCCGGCGATGAAGAGGCGATGTTCTACGATGCCGACTACATTCGCGCGCTCGAATACGGCATGCCGCCGGCCGGTGGTTGCGGTATCGGCATCGACCGGCTGGTGATGCTGATCACCGATTCGCCGAACATCCGTGACGTGATCCTGTTCCCGCATTTGCGCCGGGAAGACTGAGCCTGGGCACGGCCGACCTGACCCGGGTCAAATGGTTATAATTAATGGTTACATAACATTACGTTTGAAACAGGAACTTGCTGGCCGGGTCGGTCGTCCATCCCCATACTCGACGTACCGACCACAGCAAGGTCGTCCGTATCCACAGGAGAAATCATGAAGAACAACAACAAAATGTCAGGCCGCATTCATCCACTGATGGCTGCCGCTGCCGCCGCAGTCATTCTGGTCAGCCTGGTCGGAGTTGCCGCAATCACCGGCCTGCTGCCGAATTCAAAGGCGAATCAGTCTGCGGAAACATCGACCACCGCCATGGCGCCAACCCAATCCCTCGCTTCAGAAAACACGCAAAGAAATAACCAGTCGGAACCGGTCAGGCATTCGAACCCGGCCAAGCACGCGCAACGTCCTGCTGCGGATAATTACCAGCAACAAGCTGCAGCCTCATGCAACAACTGCGGTCGGGTCGAGTCAGTCAAGACCATCCAGTCTGCCGCCCGGCCTAGCGGCGTCGGCGTTGGTGTCGGCGCGGTACTGGGCGGCCTGCTCGGCAACCAGGTTGGTGGCGGCAATGGCCGGACTCTAGCGACCGTGGCAGGTGCTGTCGGCGGCGGCTATGCCGGTAACGAAGTCGAAAAACGCTCGGGCGGGGGCACGACCAGCTATCAGGTCCGTGTACGCATGGATGATGGCGAGTTGCAGACCTTCCCGACCGACAGTCCGGATGGCTGGCGTGCCGGTGACGAAGTACGCGTCGTCAATGGTGCACTGACCTCAAGGAATTGATGCGCTGACCGCGCTGGCGGTCACGATAAAAAAGACGGCGAATACGCCGTCTTTTTTTTCGCCCGCACGCTGTGATTTTTTAAACAGGTTGGCTTGCCCCTTGCTAACAAGGCCATTTTTGACCTGCATCAACGAACTAACGGAGCGCACTCCCTAGCATCAACGACTGTCATTCAGGCATCCCCACATGGAAGGAAGCATCATGTTCAAGACCATCCTCGTCCCCACCGACGGCTCGGCGCTGTCCGACAAAGCCATCCACGCTGCGATCGAATTCGCCCAATTGACCGGCGCACGCATCGTCGGCCTGTCGGTCGCCGAACCGTATCCGTATTCGCCACTCTCCGAAGGCGCCATCACCATCGACTCGACCGCGTACCAGGAAAAGATGCTGGAGATCGCCCGCAGCAACGTCAAAAAAATTGCCGATGCCGCCGCGGTAGCCAATGTCCTCTGCGAGACGCACGTGCGTGAATCGTTCAGCCCATACGAAGAAATCATCAGCGTCGCCGACCTGCACGGTTGCGACGTGGTGTTCATGGCATCGCACGGTCGCAAGGGATTGAACAAGCTGTTTGTCGGCAGCGAGACGCAGAAAGTGCTGGCACATTCGACGCTACCGGTCCTGGTCTTCCGCTAACCACCGCATTCCCGGGCGGTGCCACGTAAGACCGCCCCGCCCCATCCTTCCATACCAAAACCAATAGGCATCACCATGGCTTTCCTCGAAGGAAAAAAAATCCTGATTACAGGACTCTTGTCGCGCCGCTCCATCGCTTACGGCATCGCCCAGGCCTGCCGGCGCGAAGGGGCGGAACTCGCCTTCACCTATGTCGGCGCGCGCTTTCGCGACCGGCTCGGCGAGTTCGCCAAGGAATTCGGCAGTGAGCTCATCTTTGACTGTGACGTGACCAGCGACGAAAAAATCAGCGCGACGTTTGCCGACCTGTCGCAGCACTGGGAGTATCTGGACGGACTGGTGCATGCCATCGCCTTTGCTCCCGGCGAAGCGATTACCGGGGACTTCCTCGAGGGACTTTCACGCGAAGCGTTCCAGATCGCGCATGACGTGTCGGCCTACAGTTTTCCGGCGATGGCGAAAGCGGCCTTGTCAATGCTGCGACCGCATTCGGCGCTGCTGACCCTAAGCTACCTGGGTGCAGTACGAACCGCACCGCACTACAACACGATGGGACTTGCCAAGGCGTCGCTGGAAGCCAGTGTGCGTTACCTGGCCGAATCGCTGGGCCCTAAAGGCATCCGCGTCAATGGCATTTCGGCCGGCCCGATCAAGACGCTCGCCGCCAGTGGCATCAAGGACTTTGGCAAGCTGCTGGCCATGGCAGCCAAAGGCGCACCGCTGCGGCGCAATGTCACGATCGCGGATGTCGGTAATGCAGCAGCGTTCCTTCTATCGGATCTGGCGGCCGGCATTACCAGTGAAATCACTTATGTCGATGGCGGGTTCTCGCATGTGATGGCCTACGAGCGCACCGACTGATTGCCGTCCGGCCGGAACCGTTCCGGCCGGCTCGGTTCAGGCGCCGATTGCCTGCAGCAGCTCCGGGCGCGCACCCGTCATCAGGAAATCGATCAGATCCCGTACCGGACGGACCTCGCGGCCGAACGGTAAACTTTCGGAGCCACGGAAAAACAGCCCGCGCTTCACATCCCCGTTCATTGCAAACGCCAGCTGCGTATCGATGCAGAATTGCCCTGCCTTGCCATTGCCATCGCGCAGTCCGCATTGATGCAGGCAATCGAAACCAACCGTGCATTGCTTGGGACCGGCCTTCGCCATCAGCTTGGATTCCTTCTCGAGATAATTGACTAGCCACGGTGTGCGCACTGCCCGCGCCGGCAGGCCGGCAACGCTCATGAAGGTAACGATGTCGTCGGGACCTGCTTCGGTAAGCACCTTCTTGAAATTGATGTGGGCATCCCCTTCCTCTGTGACCGCGAAGGGCGACCCGAGCTGCGCCGCACTAGCGCCGAGGGCAAGCAACTCGCTGATCTGCTGGTGGCTATGGATGCCGCCAGCGACGATCAGCGGGATTTTTTCACGCTCGATGCCGAGCTGCTTGAAGAGTTCCAGCGTGCCTTCGAGCACGGTCGGAAAAGCAAAGTGCAGGTCATCGACACCCTCGATGCTCATCGCCCCCAGATGGCCGCCCGCATAACGCGGGCTTTCGATGACGATCGCGTCCGGCAGCCGGTTCTTGCGCATCCACTTCTTGATGACCAGCGCGATCCCGCGCGTGTCCGACAGGATCGGAATCAGGGCAACATCGGGGTAGCCAGCGGTCAGCTCCGGCAAGTCCAGCGGCAGGCCGGCACCCACCACCACGGCATCCGCACCGCTCTCGCAGGACTGGCGAACCTGGGCGGCATATTCGGCTACTGCACGCATCGTGTTGACTGCCACCATGCCGTTGCCACCGGCGATTGCACGCGCCGCCATGATCTCGCGATCAAGTGCGACGAGGTTGACCGCGTTGATCAGTTCCTTGTCGCGCGACTTGCCGGTCTGCGCCATCAGGTCCTTGTGATGGCGCCGCAAATCCACGCTGGAGATGGTGCCGATCGCACCGAGGCTGGCCACGGTTCCGGCCAGACGATGCGCTGAAATACCCACTCCCATCCCACCTTGAACAATAGGCAGCAGAGACTTGCCCTTCAGCGTGAAACGGGGAAGCGAGAGGGATGGAGTCTGCAGCATGATGTGTTTCCAATGGCGATAAACGATGCGCCAAAGTAGCAAATCGAAGCTGCAATTCCCTTGATGTGGATCAATCGGTGCCAGATGGGGACACGGGCGTGTCTATTGGCTCTCGTCGATCCATGCCATCTGGATGGCCTCGAGGATTTTTTCACCGGACCGGTCCGGCTCGTCGTCGAAGCCGTCCAGCCCGCAGACCCATTGATGCAGGTCCGTGAAGCGTACCGTCAGCGGATCGATGTCCGGATACTTGTCGCACAGCTCTTCGGCAATGCGGATCGTGTCAGTCCATTTCATGGCGTGCTCCTAGACAGTGAATCAGTGCAGTGAATCAATGATTTTCGCTGACCTGGTTGATCGTGTATTTTGGAATCTCGATGACCAGGTCTTCGTCGCCGACCAGTGCCTGGCACGACAGGCGCGAGGTCGCTTCAAGGCCCCATGCCATGTCGAGCAGGTCTTCTTCTTTTTCACCCGGCTCGCCGAGTGAACGGAAGCCTTCGCGGATCACGATATGGCAGGTGGTGCAGGCGCAGGATTTCTCGCAGGCGTGCTCGATGTCGATGTCGCTGTCGAGCAGGACGTCGCACAGCGACTTGCCTTTGGGGGCATCAATGACAGCGCCTTCAGGACAGAGGACGGGATGCGGGAGTATGACGATTTGTGCCACGGTGATTACCTCGAAAATAGATAGGGTGAGTCAGGAAACCTGGTCGAGCGTCTTGCCGGACAGGGCCGCACGTACGCTGCGATCCATGCGGCGCGCCGCGAATTCATCGGTGCCTTTGGCGAGCGCTTCGACGCTGCGCTTGATGACATCCGGATCATCGCCAGCGACCACGGCGCGGACCGCGACAATCAGCTGGCGCACCTCGGCCAGCTCGGCTTCGGACAACAGGCTGGCATCGGCCGACAGTGCCGACTCGGTGGCCAGCACGATCCGTTCGGCGTCGACCTGCTCTTCGCGCAAAGCGCGCATCTTCATGTCGATCGCGGCTGACTGGAACGAGTCCTGCAGCATCTGCGCAACCTGGTCATCGGCCAGTCCGTAGGAGGGCTTGACCGCGATCGATGCTTCGACGCCCGAACGCAATTCGCGTGCGGAGACTGACAGCAAGCCATCGGCATCGACCTGGTATGTGACCCGGATACGCGCCGCACCGGCGGCCATTGGCGGAATACCGCGTAGCTCGAAGCGTGCCAGCGAACGGCAATCGGTGACCAGTTCGCGCTCGCCCTGCACGATGTGCACGGCCAGCGCGGTCTGGCCATCCTTGAAGGTGGTGAATTCCTGGGCGCGGGCGCACGGAATGGTGGAGTTGCGCGGGATGACTTTTTCGACCAGACCGCCCATCGTCTCGATACCGAGCGACAGCGGGATCACATCGAGTAGCAGCCAGTCGTCGCCAGACGCGCGATTACCGGCCAGCAGATTTGCCTGGATTGCGGCACCGAGTGCGACGACCTTGTCCGGATCGATGTTGGCCAGCGGCGTCGACTGGAAAAATTCGCCGACGCTCTTGCGGACCTGCGGCATGCGCGTGGCGCCGCCGACCAGCACGACGCCATCGATATCATCGACCGTCAGGCTGGCATCGCGCAACGCCTTGCGGCTTGGCGTGAGGGTCTTCGCGACCAGGTGCTGGGTCAGCTGGATGAATTCGGCAGCGGTCAGTGTCAGGTGGACTTCTTCGCCGGACTTCAGGGCGGCATCGATGCGGGTCTCGGACTTGGTCGACAACAGTTCCTTGGCTTCGCGGGCCTTGACCATCAGCAGGCTGGTGTCTTCGACTGATAGCGGTGACAGCTTGGCATGCTCGATGATCCAGCAGAACAAACGGTGATCGAAATCGTCGCCGCCCAGTGCCGAATCGCCACCAGTCGACAGGACTTCGAACACGCCCTTGGTCAGCTTGAGGATCGAAATATCGAAGGTGCCGCCGCCGAGGTCGTAGACCGCGAAAATCCCTTCGGAGGCATTGTCGAGACCGTAGGCGATCGCCGCAGCGGTCGGCTCGTTGAGCAGGCGCAGCACATTGAGGCCGGCAAGTTTCGCGGCATCCTTGGTAGCCTGGCGCTGTGCGTCGTCGAAGTAGGCTGGCACCGTGATCACTGCGCCAACCAGTTCGTCGCCGAGTGCATCTTCGGCGCGCTGGCGCAGGGTTGCCAGGATCTGGGCCGAGACTTCGACGGGACTCTTGATGCCGGCCACGGTTTTCAGCTGGACCATGCCGGGCGAATCGACGAAGTCGTAAGGCAGGTTTTCGGCATGGGCGATGTCCTTCAGGCCGCGACCCATCAGGCGCTTCACCGATGACACGGTATTGCGCGGATCGGTGATCTGCATCGCTTGCGCGGCATGGCCGATATTGGCGTGGCCGTTCGGCAGATAGCGCACGATAGACGGCAGCAATGCGCGCCCTTCTTCGTCGGTCAGCACTTCGGGAATGCTGTTGCGCACGGTCGCCACCAGCGAATTGGTGGTGCCAAGGTCAATGCCGACGGCCAGCCGATGCTGGTGCGGCGCGGTCGACATGCCTGGTTCGGAAATCTGGAGTAATGCCATGGGAGTCTCTGTTAGTCCTGTTATTGGTTCAGGCGGAGTGTAACGGCAGCCGCAGCCACTCGGGCTGCGGCATCGTCATTGTTCCAGCACTTCGTAGTAGTCAGCGATCTCGGCGCGAAATTTATCGACGAACATCAGCTCCCGCACGGCTTGTGCGGCATCAGGAAAATCGCTGCCGTCGAGCAGCTCGCCAATCCGATCGACCTGCTCTTTCCATGCCTGGCGGACCTCGCCATCGAGGCGTTCGAGTGCGCCGAGGTTGCGTTCGGCGCGCACGTCGTCGAGTGCTTCGCGCCATTCCATTTGCTGCATCAGGAACGTCACCGGCATGGCGGTATTGGATTCAATCTGCAGGTCGATGCCATTAAGTTCGCATAGGTAAGCGGCCCGCTTGAGCGGATTGCGCAGCGTCTGGTAGGCCTCGTTGGCGCGGGTGGCCCATTGCATCGCGACACGCTTTTCGGCATCGGAGCCGTTGACGAATTTATCGGGATGCACCTGGCCCTGCACGTCGCGATAGGCCTGGTCCAGCGCCGCGGCATCGATACCGAATTGCTGCGGCAAATGGAATAACTGGTAATGGTTTTGCATGCACACTCAAAACAAAAGCCTGTTCAGGCTGCAACAGGCTTGTTCAAATCATGCGTGGGCAAACAGCAATGCACAGCCTGCCCACGCAACCTCAGATCCGGAAACTTTCGCCGCAGCCGCACGCATCCTTGACGTTCGGATTGTGAAACTTGAAGCCTTCGTTCAAGCCTTCGCGGGCGAAGTCCAGTTCGGTGCCATCGATATACGGCAGGCTCTTCGGATCGACAAACAGCTTCACGCCGTGCGATTCGAAGATACTGTCTTCCGTGGCGCTCTCATCGACGTATTCCAGCTTGTACG
>JACMOV010000090.1 GCA_014377845.1 Herminiimonas sp. | reverse complement strand
TCGACCCTTTGGTCGGTGTTGCAGTTATGCCGATTCGGCCTGCGCCAGCGTACCTGGGCCAGCCTCGCGATGGGTGTGGCGGTGGCGTTTGCACTGACCTTGTCGCTGCATGATTTCGCCGTGCAGGAGGGCTGGATGAACCTGCCGGAAATCTACTTGATGCACCTGGCAATCCCATCGTTCCTGCTGGTGATGGCAGGCGTGCTGTCGGATCGCTTCCTCGATTCGCTGCGCCGGGTCGAATCGATCAACGAAGACCTGGCGCTGCGGGTCGCCGCCCGCGAGCACGAAATCGCCCACAGCTACGAACGGGTTCGCCTGCTGGAGCGTGTCAACGCCGCCACCGAAGAACGCCAGCGCATCATGCAGGACATGCACGACGGCGTCGGCTCGCTGCTGCTGACGACGCTGGTGATGGTCGAATGCGGCAGCGCGACCCGCGAAGTCACGCTGGCGATGCTGCAGGACTGCATGGACGACATGCGCCTGGCGATCGAGTCTTTGTCGCCGGATGCGCCGGACCTGCTGCCGGTGCTCGGCAATTTCCGGTTTCGGATGGAAGCGCGCTTCAAAGCGATGGGGCTGAAGCTGCGCTGGCATAACCGGAACATGCCGGACACGCTCGCGCTGGCCCCTCACGCCGGGCTGCACGTGCTGCGCATGCTGCAGGAAGCACTTGCCAATGTCCTGAAGCATGCGCGCGCCACGACGGTGGAGGTCGAGCTCGACTTTTCTGCGGAAGCCCTGCGGATCAGCGTCGTCGATGACGGCATCGGTTTTGCGAACCAGGCGCATTCGGTTGGTTATGGTCTCAACAACATGCAGGTGCGCGCCGCCAAGATCGGCGCCTCGTTCAAGGTGGAGCATCTGGACAGCGGAACGGCGGTGCGGCTCCTGATCCCGCTGCCCGACGATCTCATGCACCCCACGCCCCCGGTTGCCGCAGCGACGCCGGACCGCTCGCCGTATCATGGCGGGACGGCAGGACTTCACGGCGTCCGCGCTGCGTGACCTGCTTCGAAACCGACTTTTACCTTGCTTGATTTTCCAATGGCCGACTCGACACGACTTGCCAAACGCCTCGCCGAACTGCATGCCTGCTCCCGGCGCGAAGCGCAACAGTACATCGAGGGCGGTTGGGTGCGGGTGGACGGGGAGATCATCGAGGAGCCCGGTTTTCGGGTAGAGCGGCAAACGATCGAACTGGCACCCGAGGCCACGCTCGCTCCGGTCGCGCCGATCACGCTCCTGTTCAACAAGCCGGCGGGCATCGAAGCACTGGGCGACCTCGCGCCGGTACTGGCACTGCTGACGCCCGCGATGCGCTCGGCAGAGGATCGCTCGGGCCAGCGTTTCCTGCGCAAGCACCTGACCGGCCTGACCCTGGCCGCGCCATTGGGCAAGGTCGCCAGCGGCCTGATCGTGCTGACCCAGGACTTCCGGATCACGCGCAAGCTGGTCGATGACGCGACCCGCATCGAACATGAATACATTGCCGAGGTCAGCGGCCAGATCGCCGCCGACGGGCTGGCGCGCCTGAATGCCGGCATTCCGCTGCCGGGCCGTCCGCCGGGCGCGGTGAAGGTCAGCTGGCAGAACGAGACCCGGCTGCGCTTTGCCGCCAAGGCCCTCAAGACCGGTCACGTCACCTTGATGTGCGAGGCGGTCGGCCTGACCGTGACCAGCATGCGGCGCATCCGCATCGGCCGGCTTGCGATGGCAGGTCTCGCGGCGGGCCAGTGGCGCTACCTGCTCGGGTACGAACGCTTCTGATTTCTCGACACTGCAAGCACACCTGGACCGTTCATCTTGAAAATCAATGCCGACTTCAGCCGCCGCGTGGCGGTACACGCCGATGAAACCGACTGGGTCGCATCGCCCATGCCGGGCGTGGCCCGCAAGATGCTCGACCGCGTTGGCGAGGAAGTCGCGCGCGCCACCAGCATCGTGCGCTACGACCCGGAGAGTCATTTTTCGCGGCATGTGCATGGCGGCGGCGAGGAATTCCTGGTGCTCGACGGTGTGTTCCAGGATGAGCATGGCGACTATCCGGCTGGCGCGTATCTGCGCAATCCGCCGCAGTCGTCACATACGCCCGGCGCGGCCGCCGGCTGCGTCATCCTGGTGAAGCTATGGCAGTTCGATCCCGACGACCGGCTCGGTGTGCGCACGAAGGAACAGGACATTGCCGCCACCACGGTTGCAGGCCGCCCGCATGTGCGGCTGCAACCGCTGCATCATGATGCGCGTGAGGACGTGCGGATCGAGACCTGGGCGGCCGATGCAACGATCGATCTGGCGCCGAATGGCGGCATCGAAGTCTTCGTGCTCGATGGGAGTTTTAGCGAAAGCGGCGAGACATTCCGGCGCTGGTCGTGGCTGCGCTTGCCGGTCGGCGTACCGCTGCGCGTGGTGAGCGGGGCGGCGGGAGCCAGGGTATGGATCAAGGAAGGCCATCTTGCCGCCATGCCAGCGCTACCCTAGAGCTTGTCGCCCATCGGCTCACCCATGCGGATGGCGCGGCCAGCATTCCAGTCAGGATTGAACCGCATGACCCCGCGCGGAAACAGCATCACGACCGTCGAGCCCAGCAGGAAGCGGCCCATTTCCTCGCCTTTCTTGAACCCGATCTGCTGGTCTTCGTAGCGCCATTCCTGGACCTTGCCGCTGCGCGAGGGGTTGACGACGCCGTGCCAGGTGGTCTGCATGCTGCCGACGATGGTGGCGCCCACCAGCACCAGCACGAACGGGCCGAATGCCGACGCGAAGACGCAGACGACGCGTTCGTTGCGGGCAAACAGTCCGGGCACGCCGCGTGCCGTGCCCGGGTTCACCGAAAACAACGCGCCCGGCACATAGATCATGCGCATCAGCCGCGCATCGCATGGCATGTGGATGCGGTGGTAGTCGCGCGGGCTCAGGTAGAGCGTCGCGAATTCGCCATGGTCGAACCGGGCCGCCAGCGCACTGTCGCCACCGACCAGCGCGGTGGTCGAGTAGCGATGGCCCTTGGCCTGGAAGATCTGATCATGCTCGATGCTGCCGAGCTGGCTGACGGTGCCATCGACCGGACTGACGAAGCCGGCATCGGCCAACGGCCGGGCGTCTGGTCGCAGCGCCCGCGTGAAGAATGCATTGAAGCTGTGATAGCTGCGCAGATCCGGGTCCTGCGCTTCCTGCATGTCGACGCCGTATTTGCGCACGAACCAGCGGATGATCTGCGGCGTGAAGCGGCCATCGTCGTTGTTGGCGACACGGCCGGCAAACCGGGTCAGCGCCTGTTTCGGCAGAAGATACTGATGGAGAACGGAAAAGTGCACGGGGCGATCTCGCTGGTCAGGAAGTGTGCGCGATTATATCCGGACTGTATCTGGACTGATCATCAGTGCCATTTGCAGCCACGGTCGCGACCGACCTTGCATTTTAAAAATGGCATGGGCGTCTGCATCATCTTTCTGTTCATGACACAGGACAACCTCGACAAGTTCCGCCACAGCCAAGGCTGGTCGGTTGTCGCGTTCGTGATGACCAACGTCGGCTTGATGGCGAACCTGACCCTGGAAGGCACGAAGATCACCCGGCTGAAATAGTAACCGGTTCAGTCGACCCGCTCGGCGGTGCAAAACTGAATTATCTTGCATATGCATAGCCGTGCATCTTCCCAGTGATGTGCAGTTCTTCCTGCTTGCAAGCCCATTCTTCCTGCACAAATCCGCTTGACGTGTGCCTTGAGGCGCAATATAGTGCATAAAATTAATTTGATGCATCATATTGCAACCAGGAGCGCCACGCCATGTCCTTCGTCGTCGATTATGAAACCGCGCCCGATCGGTACAAGCACTGGACGCTGAGCGTCGACGGTGTGGTTGCGACGCTCACGATGAACGTGAACGAGGATGCCGGACTGAAGGAAGGCTACAAGCTCAAGCTCAATTCCTACGACCTCGGCGTCGATATCGAACTCAACGATGCCGTGCAGCGCATCCGCTTCGAGCACCCGGGCGTACGCAGCGTCGTCATCACCAGTGCGCGCGACCGCATCTTCTGCTCGGGCGCCAACATCTTCATGCTCGGCAAATCGACGCATGCGTGGAAGGTCAACTTCTGCAAGTTCACCAACGAGACGCGCAACGGCCTGGAAGATTCGAGCCGCAACAGTGGCCTGAAATTCATCGCTGCCGTCAACGGCGCCTGTGCAGGCGGCGGTTATGAACTGGCAGCCGCCTGCGATGAAATCATCCTGGTCGACGACCGTTCGTCGTCGGTCAGCCTGCCGGAAGTGCCGCTGCTTGGCGTGCTGCCCGGTACCGGCGGCCTGACGCGCCTGACCGACAAGCGCCGTGTTCGCCACGACCACGCGGATATTTTTTGCACCACTTCCGAAGGCGTGCGCGGCCAGCGTGCCAAGGACTGGAAGCTGGTCGACCACGTGGTCAAGCCGGCGCAGTTCGGCGCATTCGTGCAGGAGCGGGCGCGCGTGCTCGCCGCCGGCAGCGATCGTCCGGCCGGCGTCGGCGGCGTCAGCGGCGTCACCCTCACGCCGCTGAACAAGAGCGTGTCGGCCGACGCCGTGACCTATGAATTCGTGTCGGCCACCATCGATCGCGAAGCCCGCAATGCCGTGCTGACGGTGCATGCGCCGCGCGCAACGCAGCCAACCGACATTGCCGGCATCGAAGCCGCCGGCGTGCACTGGTGGCCGCTGCAGATGGTGCGCGAACTCGACAACCTGATCCTGCACATGCGCACCAACGAACTCGACATCGGCACCTGGCTGCTCAAGACCCAGGGCGATGTGCAGGCCGTGCTGGCTGCCGACGCCGTGCTGGCAGCGCACAAGGATCACTGGCTGGTACGGGAGACGATCGGCATGCTGCGCCGTACGCTGGCGCGTTTCGACGTGTCGTCGCGCTCGATGTTCGCATTGATCGAAGAAGGCTCCTGCTTCGTCGGCACGCTGCTCGAAATTGCGCTGGCCGCCGACCGCATTTACATGCTGGCCCTGCCGGACACGCCGGAGCAGGCGCCGCGCATTGCCGTCTCGGAACTTAACTTCGGCACGTATCCGATGGTCACCGGCCAGTCGCGCATCGCCCGCCGTTTCTATGACGAGGCAGCGGAAATCGATGCGGTGCGCACCACCATCGGCAGCACACTCGATGCGGCCCAGGCCATGGTGCTCGGGCTGGTCACGGCCGACCCCGACGATCTCGACTGGGCCGATGAGACACGCATGGCAATCGAGGAGCGCGCCAGCATGTCGCCCGATGCCCTGACCGGGCTGGAAGCCAACCTGCGCTTCAATGGCCGCGAGACCATGGAGACCCGCATCTTCGGCCGCCTGACAGCGTGGCAGAACTGGATCTTCATCCGCCCGAATGCAGTCGGCGAACGTGGCGCACTGAAGATCTACGGCACCGGTAACAAGGCGCAATTCGATCTCGACCGCGTCTAGACGGTGGCTGCGCCTGCAACATCATTCGAACAGTTTCAACAGTCTCACCAATCCGAGCCAACCGTTTCTCCAACCAGGAACAAGCCATGAGCGCAATCGATTACAGCGAAGTCATTCCGAACAATGTCAACCTGTCCGAAGACAGGACGCTGCAGCGCGCGCTCCAGCACTGGCAGCCGAACTACCTGAACTGGTGGCGCGACATGGGCCCGGACGGCTCGACCAATCATGATGTCTATCTGCGCACGGCGGTCAGCACCACGCCGGACGGCTGGGCCAACTTTGGCCACGTCAAGATGCCGGACTACCGCTGGGGGATTTTCCTGGCGCAGCAGGAAGAGGGCCGCAAGGTCAACTTCGGCGAGAACAAGGGCATGGACGCCTGGCAGGAAGTGCCCGGCGAACACCGCGCCAACCTGCGCCGCATGATCGTCACGCAGGGCGACACGGAGCCGGCGTCGGTGGAGCAGCAGCGTCATCTGGGGCTGACCGCGCCCTCCAACTACGACCTGCGCAATCTCTTCCAGATCAATGTCGAGGAAGGCCGCCATCTGTGGGCGATGGTCTATTTGCTTCATAAACATTTCGGCCGCGATGGCCGCGAAGAAGCCGAGGCGCTCCTGCAACGTAATTCCGGCGACGCCGACAAGCCGCGCATCCTCGAAGCCTTCAATGAAGAGACGCCGGACTGGCTGGCCTTCTACATGTTTACGTACTTCACCGACCGCGATGGCAAGTTCCAGTTGAACGCGCTTGCCGAGTCCGGTTTCGATCCGCTCTCGCGCACCTGCAAGTTCATGCTGACCGAAGAAGCGCATCACATGTTCGTCGGCGAATCCGGCATCTCGCGCATCATCAACCGCACTTGCCAGGTGATGAAGGAGTTCGGCATCGAGGATCCGGCGCAGGTGCGTGCCAAGGGCGTGATCGATCTGCCGACCATCCAGCGCTATCTGAATTTTCATTTCTCGGTGACGATCGACCTGTTCGGCGCGGATCAGTCATCGAATGCAGCGACGTTTTACAGTGCGGGTTTGAAGGGGCGGTACGAGGAGACAAAGCGTGACGATGATCACGTCTTGAAGAATGGCCATTACAAGATACTCGAAGTATCGAATGGCGCGTTGGTGGAGCGGGAAGTCCCGATGTTGAATTCGCTCAATGAAGTGCTGCGCGATGACTACATCCGGGACTCGGTTGCCGGCGTTGGCCGCTGGAATCGCGTGATCGAAAAGGCGGGACTCGCGTTCCGCCTGATGACGCCGCACAAGGCATTCAACCGGCACATCGGCAGCCTCGCCGCATTCAAGGTTTCGCCGGAAGGCCAGGTCATCTCGGAAGCCGAATGGGCCGCCAATGCACCGCGCTGGCTGCCATCGGAAGAAGACCGCGCCTATGTCGCTTCGCTCATGGGCCGCGTGATCGAGCCGGGCAAGATGGCAAACTGGATCGCGCCGCCGCCGATCGGCATCAACAAGCAGGCCGTCGACTACGAATACGTTCGCTTTAATTAATTCGTCAGCCACGGGGAAAGCAGGCAGTCCGGAAGATCACCGGACACTCGCTTTCCCCTTTTGTCATTTCTGATTCATGCCACTGCCCGAGCTTGCCAATGAACGCGCCTGAACCGATTGTCTTCATACGCCAGCACTTGATCGATCCCGAGGTCTGCATCCGCTGCAATACCTGCGAGGAGACTTGCCCGGTCGACGCCATCACCCACGACGACCGCAACTATGTCGTCGACGCGGCGATCTGCAACGGCTGCGGCAACTGCGTCTCGCCATGCCCCACCGGCTCGATCGACCACTGGCATCCGGTGGCCCGCACCGCCGCGTATTCGCTGGAGGAGCAGTTCGGCTGGGATGCGCTGCCGCCGATCGCCGAAATCGATGCCAGCGCGATGGAAAATCTTTCGATCGCAGCCGATGCCGATACCGATACTGATACCGTCGCGAGCGGTGCAGAGGGCATGCAGGAAAATGCTGCAACCTCGGCCTCGTCGACCATTCCACCATGGTCGGCGGCGCATCCCTACCTCAATCTCTACACGGTCAAGGCACCGGTGACCGCCACCGTGGCCGGCAATTTCCGGCTGACGGCGGCGGATGCCGAGAGCGATATCCGGCATATCGTGCTCGACTTCGGCACCCAGGTTTTTCCGCTGCTCGAAGGGCAGTCGATCGGCATCATCCCGCCCGGCGTGGATGCGAGCGGCAAGCCGCACTACCTGCGCCTGTATTCGGTGGCCAGCGCCCGCAGCGGCGAGCGCGAGGGTTACAACAATCTCTCGCTGACCGTCAAGCGCGTGGTGACCGACCATGCCGGTGCGCCGGCCAGGGGCGTCGCCTCGAACTACCTGTGCGACCTCGCCAAGGGCGCGACGGTACAGGTCACCGGGCCGTTCGGCGCCAGCTACCTGATGCCGAACCACCCGGAAGCCAGCCTGCTGATGATCTGCACCGGCACCGGCGCGGCGCCGATGCGCGCCATGACGGAACACCGGCGCCGCCTGCAGGCTGCCGGCAAACCTGCGACCGGCAAGCTGATGCTGTTCTTTGGCGCGCGCAACCCGGCCGAGCTGCC
>JACMOV010000089.1 GCA_014377845.1 Herminiimonas sp. | reverse complement strand
GCAGGCCGTTCATCAGCGTGTCGTAGCGGGCCCGCGCGAGGTCGCGCCGGGTCCAATACAACTGCTGCTGCGCATTGAGCACGTCGATGTTGATGCGCACGCCGACCTGGTAGCCGAGCCGGTTCGATTCCAGCGCCGACTGGCTGGAAATTTCCGCAGCCTGCAATGCAATGACCTGCGCCAGACCGTTGTTCACGCCGAGGAAGGCCTGACGCGCGGCCTGCGCTGCGGTGCGCCTGGCGTTTTCCAGATCGTTGCGGGTACGGTCTTCGAGGGCGATGGTCTCGTGCACCTTGCTGTCGACCGCGAAGCCGGAGAACAACGGAATCGTCCATTGCACGCCGATGGCGTTGTTGGTGCCGGCGCCATTGGCGCTGGCAAACGCGGCGCCGGTCTGCGCGCTGCGGCTGTGCACGGCGATCAGGTCCAGCGTCGGATAGTGACCGGCGCGGCTGCGCTTGATTTCGCGGCTGGCGATTTCGAGCGCGAGCTGCTGGCCGATGACGGAAAAATTCTGTTGCTCGGCGCTGGCGACCCACGGGTCGATGGTGGCCGGCGCCGTCGGCGTGAGCGTGACACCGGTGCGCAGCACGGACAGCGCGCCGGGCGGCACGCCGATGATCTGCTGCAGCGCCGTGCGCCGTACTTCAAGATCGTTCTGCGCGGCGATCTGCTGCGCGATCGCCAGGTCGTAGCGGGCCTGCGCTTCATTGGTGTCGGTGATGGTCGCAGTGCCGACCTCGAAATTGCGCTTGGCCGATGCCAGCTGTTCTGTGATCGCGGTTTCCTGCGCCTTCAGGAAGGCAAGTGCATCCTGCGCGGCCAGCACGTCGAAGTACGCTTGTCCGACCCGCACGATCAGGTCCTGCTGCGCCTGGGCGAACTGCGCCTCGCTGGCGGCCACTGACAGCTTGCCCTGCTGGTAGCTTTCCCAATTCGCCATGCGTATCAGCGGTTGGGTCAGCTGCACCGTGTAGGCGTTGTTGTTGAAGTGGAGCTGCTGGCCGAACGCCTCCTGCTGGGCGCGGGTGTAGCTGCCGCTGGCGCCGAGCGTGGGCAGCAAGCCGGCGCGGCCCTGCACGATGCGCTCCTGGCCGGCTGCCAGTGTCGAGCGCGCGCTCTGGTAGACCGGATCGTTCGCCAGCGCCTGTCCATAAACCTGCAGGAGGTCGGCCGCCTGCGCCTGATTGGCGATGAAGCAGGCAGCGATCAGGGCAGCAATGACGGCAGGGCGCATGAGTGGGTCCAGTATGGTCGGTGGGGTGGTGCGGAAATGCGTCGGTCGGTGAATCAGTAAGTCGGTACGGCTGGATCGACCTGCAACGACCAGGCGTGGATGCCGCCGGTCAGGTTGACGATCTGCTCGAAGCCCTGCTGTTCAAGGAAGGCCGCGACCTGCATGCTGCGTGCGCCGTGATGGCAGATGCAGACGATCGGCCGGATCGCGCCGTCGGCGGTCTCGCGCAGGCTTTCGAGCTCTGCGATGCGGCCGGTGATGGTCGACATCGGCACCCGGGCAGCGCCGGCGATGCTGGCGGTCTCGAATTCCCACTGCTCGCGGACATCCAGCAACAGCGGCGTCGGCGCGGTACCTGCCGTGTCGGCGACCCAGGTCGCGACTTGTTGTGCAGTCATGTGTTCCATGCGGTGTCCTAGAACGTGAAGTGTGACGGCGCCGGCACATTGTGCAGCGGCTTGATGACGGTCTCGAACAGCTTGATGTTGTTGAATCCGGTATCGGAATTGCGGGTGATCAGCAGGGCCGACATCGCCGGCGCTCCGCCGCCCACCACGAACATGCGGCCGCCGATCGTCAGTTGCTGCATCAGCGCCTGCGGCAGCAGCGGCATCGAGCCGGACACCACGATCACGTCGTAAGTCTGCTCGGCCGCGCTGCCGGACCGGGCAGCCGGCCAGCCCTGCGCGCCGTCGCCTTGCTGCACGTCGACATTGTCGACACCGTACGCGGCGAGATTGGCGCGCGCCATGGCGGTCAGTTCCGGCAGGATCTCCACCGTCGTCACGTGCCGCGCCTTGTAGGCCAGGAGCGCCGCCATGTAGCCGGAGCCGGCGCCGATTTCCAGCACCTGCTCATGCTTGCGCACGGCGAGTTCCTGCAGGATGCGGGCTTCGAACTTCGGCTGCAGCATGTTCTCGCCGCCCGGCAGCGGAATCTCGGTATCGACGAAGGCCATGCTGCGGTAGGCGGCCGGCACGAACGCCTCCCGTTTGACGACCATCAGCAGGTCCAGCACATCGGTGTCGAGCACGTCCCAGGGACGGATCTGCTGTTCGATCATGTTGAAACGGGCTTGTTCAAGATTCATGGCGGCACTCACTGGCAAGAATTTCAGGCGGATTGGAAAGGGAAAATTCGCGAACCCGGCATTTTATCGTTGAATCGGGTTGCACCATAAACATTCCGGCCCGCCTCCCATCGGCCTGCAGACATCCTAGCCAGACTGCCGGCCGCAGGCACGCGCCATGCGACGAAGTGAGGAATCCGGGGTGCAAACGGGCAAAAAGCGATCTCCATGCGCGATCAGTCGTCACGATGCCGGTCCGATGGCGCGAGGCTGACGGCGGCGCCGCGACTGGCTGGCGCGGTGGCATCGGCATGGTTGCGGTGCCACTTGCGCGCAATCCAGTCGCCGAAGTCGTCGAGGTAGGTGTAGATCACCGGCACCACCACCAGCGTCAGCAGCGACGAAGTGATGATGCCGCCGATGACCGCCTGGCCCATCGGCGCGCGCTGCTCGGAACCCTCAGCGAGGCCGAAGGCCAGCGGTACCATGCCGAACACCATTGCCAGGGTCGTCATCAGGATCGGACGCAGGCGAACGTGGGCCGCTTCCAGCAACGCTTCATGCCGGCCGACGCCGGTCTTGCGCACCTGGTTGGCAAAGTCGACCAGCAGGATCGCATTCTTGGTCACCAGGCCCATCAACATGATGAAGCCGATGATCGAGAAAATGTTCAGCGTCGAACGGAAGAACATCAGCGACAGGAACACGCCGATCAGCGTCAGCGGCAATGCCGACATGATCGCCACCGGCTGCAGGAAGCTGGCGAACTGCGAGGCCAGGATCATGTAGATGAAGACGATCGCCAGCGCCAGGGCCGACAGCGCATAGCCCGCCGATTCATTCATGTTCTTGGTCGAGCCGCCGATCTTGTAGCGGTACCCGGGGGGCAGGCTGATCGTATCGAGCACCTTGCGCAGTTCGGCGCTGGCCTGGCCGGACGAGCGGCCGACCACGTTGGCCGACAGCTCGACCTCGCGGTTGAGGTCACGCCGGTTGATCTGGTTGGCGCCGAAGGCCGGCTCGATGGTCGCCACCTGGCGCAGCGGCACCATCTTCGGCGAGCCGTCGGCATTGGTCTGCGAACTGGTCAGCATCAGGCGCGACAGGTCCTGCGGATTGTTGCGGTCGGCCGGCGACAGGCGCACGTTGACGTCGTAGTTTTCATCATCGGGCCCACGCCAGGTGCTGGCCGCTTCGCCTGCAAGCAAGGGCCGCAGCGCATCGCCGATCTGCTGCACGCCGACGCCCAGATCGGCGCCGAGGTCGCGCTTGGGCGTGATCGAGATGGTCGGCTTCTGTGCCTTCAGGCTGGAGTCGATGTCGACGATGCCGGGAATCGTGCGCATCCTGGCCTGTACCGTTTGGGACAGGCTGGCCAGCTTGGTCAGGTCCGGTCCCAGCATCGAGAAACGGATCTGCTTCGAATCGCCGCCGACGCCGTCGAGCGCGCCGATGTGGGTGACGGTGATGCCGGCAATCCGCGTGAGCTGGGTGCGCAGCGGAATGCTCATCTGCACCGTGCTGCGGCTGCGCTCGGCGCGCGGACTGAGACGGATGAAGGCCGTCGCATAGCTTTTGCCGGCGGCGTTACCCGTGTTGACGGTGCTGTAGACGTCGCGCACTTCGGGGAACGTGCGCAGCACCGCTTCGACCTGGCGCACCTTGGATTCGGTGAATTCGATCGACGAGCCGACTGGCGTGAAGAAGGTCACGCCGGTTTCCGAGTAATCCGCCTGCGGCACGAATTCGCTGCCGATCAGACCGGAGGCCGGCAGCGCCAGACCGATGACGAAACTGCCGACCGCGATCGCCAGGGTCGCCTTGCGATGCGCCAGCGCCCATTTCAGGATGCGCTGGTAGAAGCCCGAGAACCAGTCGACCATGTCGGAGAACTTGTCGAGCACGCGGCCGATGCTGCGGTCGTACCAGTTGCGCCGGCGCGGCGCGGCACCGGGTTCGTTCCGATGCACATCCGGGTCCGGCCAGATCGACGACAGCATCGGATCGAGCGTGAAGGAGACGAACATCGAGATCAGCACCGCCGCCGTCACCGTCACGCCGAACTGGTGGAAAAAGCGGCCGATGATACCGCCCATGAAGCCGACCGGCAGGAACACCGCGACGATCGAGAAGGTGGTCGCCAGCACCGCCAGGCCGATCTCCGCGGTCCCTTCGAGTGCCGCCGCGCGATGCGTCTTGTAGCGGCCGTTGACCCGCATGCCGGCATGGCGCACGATGTTTTCCCGGACCACGATCGCATCGTCGATCAAGAGGCCCACGCACAGCGACAGTGCCATCAGCGTGATGGTATTGATGGTGAAGCCGAACATGTACATGAACAGAAACGTGCCGATCAGCGCCACCGGCAGGGTCAGGCCGGTGATGACGGTCGAGCGCCAGGAATTCAAGAACAGGAACACGATCAGCATCGTCAGCAGCGCGCCTTCGATCAGCGTGCGGCGCACGTTCTTGACGCCGACCCGGATCTGCCGCGCGCCATCCTTGATGACTTCGACCTTGACACCCGGATAGAGCGCCTTCATGGTCGGCGCCAGATCGGCCAGCGCGGCGGTCAGTGCATCGGCCACTTCGATGGTGTTCTGGCCCTGCGCCTTCAGCACGTTCAGCGCCAGCGTCCGCTGGCCGTTGTAGATCGCCAGCGACTCCTGTTCTTCCTGGCCGTCGACCACGGTGGCGACCTGCGCCAGGGTCACCGGTTCCCCGCCGCGGCGGGCGACGATGATGCGGGCAAAGTCTTCCGGATTTTTGATGCGGCCCTGGATCTGCACCACTTTTTCGGATGCCTGCGAACGGATCGCGCCGGTCGGCAGTTCCTGGTTCTCGCTCTTGATGGCGCGGATGACCTGGTCG
>JACMOV010000088.1 GCA_014377845.1 Herminiimonas sp. | reverse complement strand
CATTGCCATGCTGCCGGCGGCGACACTGGCACAGCGTCCGGATGTCTTCGGCGCCGAGCGCGAAGTCGCCGCCGCCAGCGCCGACGTCGGCAGCACCCAGGCGCAGCGCTATCCGCGCCTGAGCCTGAGCGGCAACATCGGCGTGACCAACTTTCGCGGCGCCGGCATCAGCACCGACCTGTCGACCTGGTCGATCGGCCCGCTGGCGCTGAGCGTGCCGTTGTTCGATGGCGGTCGCCGCGCCGCTAATGTCGACGCGGCGCAAGCGCGTTACGACGAAGCCGTGTCCAAATATCGGGCCAGCGTACGGCAGGCCGTGCGCGAGGTCGAAGAAGCGCTGGTAAACCTGCAAAGCACCGCTGCGCGCAGCAGCGACGCGGTGGCGGCGGCCGACGGCTACCGGATATCCTTCAATGGCACCGAAAGCCGTTACAAGGGCGGCCTGGCCAGTCTGGTCGAGCTGGAAGAAGCGCGCCGCACGCGCCTGGCGGCCGAGATCGCCTTGGTGACGTTGCAGCGTGAACGCGTCGCCGCCTGGATCGCGCTATACCGCGCCGCCGGCGGTGGCTGGACCAGCGCGGCGCCGGACGCGTCACCGCTGGCCGCTGGCGTTCGTCCCTGAATAATTTGACTATCCCCGAACATGACTGGTAGAACCGACATGAACAACAAGCTCAAAATGAAACCGATCGCCCTTGTGGCGCTGGCCGTGGTGGTAGTGGCCGGCGGCGCGTTCGCGCTATTTTCATCCAGGTCCGCTGCCGCCCCCGACAAGAACCAGACGCCGCCCAAGCCCGCCCTGACGGTCACCACCGGCCAGCCGTCGCAGGCGCGCCTGCCGATCCGGCTTACTGCCAACGGTAACATCACCGCATGGCAGGAAGCCATTATCGGTAGTGAATCCAATGGCTTGCGACTGACCGACGTGCGCGTCAATGTCGGCGATACCGTGCGTGCCGGCCAGGTGCTGGCGATCTTCGCCGCCGAAGCGGTCCAAGCCGACGTCGCCCAAGCGCGCGCCAGTGTGATGGAAGCCGAAGCCAACGCCGCCGACGCTGCCGGTAACGCGGCGCGGGCGCGCACCCTGCAAGCCACCGGCGCCTTGAGCACGCAGCAGATCAACCAGTACCAGACCACCGAGCAAACCGCCAAGGCGCGCGTCGCTGCGGCGCGCGCCACCTTGTCGGCCCAACAGCTGCGACTGAAACAGGCGCAACTGGTCGCGCCCGACAGCGGCATCATTTCAGCGCGCACCGCGACCGTGGGCGCGGTCGTCGGCGCCGGTACCGAAATGTTTCGCATGATCCGTCAGGGCCGGCTCGAATGGCGCGCCGAGGTGACGTCGACCGAGCTGGGGCGCCTGCCGCCCGGCACCGCGGTACTGGTCACTGCCTCCAACGGCACCCAGCTCAAGGGCCGCGTGCGCATGGTCGCGCCGACCGTCGATCCGCAAAGCCGCTCTGCGCTGGTGTATGTCGACCTGCCCGCCGCGACCGGCAAGATCGCACCGGCCAAGGCCGGCATGTTTGCCAAAGGTGAATTCGATCTTGGCACCTCGGACGCGCTGACCGTGGCGCAGCAATCGGTGGTGGTGCGTGACGGTTTCAGCTACGTGTTTCGCCTCAACACCGACAGCCGCGTGAGTCAGGTGAAGATCCAGACCGGCCGCCGCCTTGGCGACCGGGTCGAAGTGCTCGACGGCTTGCGTGCCGATGCGCTGCTGGTGGCCAGCGGCGCCGGTTTTCTCAATGATGGCGATCTGGTCAAACAGGTTGCCTCGCTTGCGCCTGCCGCCGCCACTGGCGCACCGGCCGTGAGCGCTGCCGCCACCGCGCCAGCCAAATAAGGAGCCGGCATGAACTTTTCCTCACTATCGATCAAGAACCCGATTCCGGCGATCATGCTGTTCGTGTTGCTGACGCTGGCCGGCCTGTTATCGTATCGCAGCAACGCGGTGCAGGATTTTCCCGATATCGAACTGCCGATCGTGACGGTTTCAGCCTCCTTGCCGGGCGCGGCGCCGGCGCAGCTTGAAACCGAAGTCGCGCGCAAGATCGAAGACTCGGTCGCCACGCTGCAAGGCGTCAAGAATATCTACACCAAGGTGCTCGATGGCGCAGCGACCGTGACGGTCGAATTCGTACTCGAAAAGCCGATCGCCGAAGCCGTCAACGACGTACGCGATGCGGTGGCCCGCGTGCGCGCCGATCTGCCCAGCGAACTGCGCGACCCGTCGGTGACCAAAGCCTCCACCGCCGGTCGGGTAGTGCTGACCTTTACCGCCGCCGCCGCGCCCGGTAGCAAGCTCGACGATCAGGAACTGAGCTGGTTCGTCGACAATGACGTTGCCAAGCGCATGCTCAGCGTGCCCGGTATCGGCGCCGTCAAGCGCATGGGCGGCGTCACGCGCGAAGTCCGCGTGGAGCTCGACGCTGCGCGCATGGCCGCGCTCAATGTTGCTGCCATCGATGTCTCGCGCCGGCTGCGGCTGGTGCAGCAGGAAGCGCCGGGTGGACGTGGCGATGTCAGCGGCGCCGAGCAGTCGGTGCGCACCATCGCTACTGTCAAAACTGCAGCCGAACTGGCGCAGCTCGACATTCCGCTGGCCGACGGCCGTCACATCCGGCTCGACCAGGTCGCCGTGGTCAACGACACCGTCGCCGAGCCCCGTGCGCTGGCCACGCAGGATGGCAAGCGCGTGGTCGGTTTCGAGGTCTTCCGCACCAAGGGCGCCAGTGAAGTCAAGGTGGCCGAAGGCGCACGCGCGGCGGTCGCCGAACTGCAAGCGAGCCATCCCAACATCGTCCTCAAGCAGGCGATCGACAATGCGTTTCCGGTCGAAGAAAATTTCGCCGGTTCGATGGAACTGCTGTACGAAGGCGCGATCCTGGCGGTGCTGGTGGTGTGGTGGTTTCTACGCGACTGGCGCGCTACGCTGGTCGCTGCTGCCGCATTGCCGCTGTCGGTGATCCCGACTTTTCTCGGCCTGTCCTATTTCGGCTATACGCTCAACACGGTGACGCTGCTCTCGCTGGCGCTGGTGGTGGGCGTGCTGGTCGACGATGCGATCGTCGAAATCGAAAACATCTCGCGCCATCTGCGCATGGGCAAGACGCCGATGCAGGCGGCGATGGAAGCCGCCGACGAAATCGGCATGGCAGTCATTGCCACCACTTTTGCACTGGTGGCGGTGTTTCTGCCGACCGCCTTCATGGGCGGCGTGCCGGGACTGTTTTTCAAGCAGTTCGGCTGGACCGCGGTACTGGCGATCCTGGCGTCGCTGATGGTGGCGCGCCTGTTGACGCCGATGATGGCCGCCTACATTCTCAAGCCCACCAAGGAAACCGAACAGAAGGATAGCTGGCTGATGGTGCGCTACCTGACGGCCATGCAATGGTGCCTGCGGCACCGGCTGGTGACGGCGATCGCCTCGGCGATTTTCTTTGCGGCGTCGATTGCGCTGGTACCGTTGCTGCCGACCGGATTCGTGCCGGCAGCTGATCGTGCGCAGACCCAGATCAATATCGAACTGCCACCCGGCAGCACCCTGGCCGAAACCAGCGTGGTCGCCGAGCGCGCCCGCCTGGCGGCAATGCAAGTCAAGGGCGTCACCGGCGTCTTCAGTTCGATCGGCGGCGGCTCTAGTGGCGATGCTTTTGCACCCGGTGCGGCAGCCGAAGCGCGGCGCGCGATCCTGACGCTGACCACCACCCATCGCAGCGACCGGTCCGAATCGCTGCCTTTCATCGAGTCGCGCATCCGCGACAAGCTGGCCGATATTCCTGGCGCCCGTTTCAATGTCGGCCCGCCCGATACCGGCGTCAAGATGCAGTTGGTGCTGCGCAGTGAAGACCCCGTCGCGCTGACGGCCGCCGCGCAACGCGTGGAACGTGAAATGCGTACGCTGCAAGGCGTCGGCAATGTCAGTTCCAGCGCCTCGCTGGTGCGGCCGGAGATCATCGTGCGGCCCGATTTTGCACGGGCAGCCGACCTTGGCGTGACCGCCGCCAGTATCGGTGAAACGGTGCGTGTGGCCACTGCCGGCGATTACGATACGGCCTTGACCAAGCTCAACCTGACCGAGCGCCAGGTGCCGATCCGGGTCAAGCTGCCGGACGCGGTACGCGCCGACCTGTCGGCCATCGAGCGGCTCACGGTACCCGGCAAAAACGGCCCGATCCTGCTCGGCAATGTCGCCACCATCACGATGGAAAGCGGCCCGGCCCAGATCGACCGTCTCAACCGTAGCCGCAACGTAACGCTGGAGGTCGAGCTGGGTGGCCGTTCGCTCGGCGAGGTCAACAAGGAAGCGCGTGCCTTGCCGTCGATGAAAAACCTGCCGGCCTCCGTAAAGATCGCCGAGCTTGGCGACGCCCAGGAAATGCAGGCGCTGTTCGCCAGCTTCGGCCTGGCGATGCTGATCGGCGTACTGTGCATCTATGGCGTGCTGGTGTTGCTGTTCAAGGACTTCATGCAGCCGGTGACGATTCTGGCGGCATTGCCGCTGTCGATCGGCGGCGCGTTCGTGGCCCTGCTCATCACCGGTAAGGCGCTATCGATGCCATCGATGATCGGTCTCATCATGCTGATGGGGATCGTCACCAAGAACTCGATCTTGCTAGTCGATTACGCGATCCTGGCGCGCCAGGCCGGCATGAACCGCTTCGACGCGCTGGTCGATGCCTGCCACAAGCGCAGCCGGCCGATCATCATGACGACCATCGCGATGGGCGCCGGCATGATGCCACTGGCGCTGGGCTGGGGCGCCGACCCGAGCTTCCGTTCGCCGATGGCGATTGCGGTGATCGGTGGTCTGATTACCTCGACGCTGTTGAGCTTGCTGGTGGTGCCTGCGGTGTTTACCTATATCGATGATTTGGAACATGTGCTGGGACGGGTAATGAAAAAAGTTCGTGGTCGCAAGGGCAGCGAAGCCGTCAGAAACACCGACAAGGTAGTCGAAGTGTAGTGACTCGATACCATTTACCGAACATCATTCGGATGCCTGAAAAACGTGCGGAGCATGTCATTGCAACGGCGCCCCGCGCGTTGTATCGGACTGTTGGCAGGTGGGGCTCAATGCAGACGACCCGGGTACCGGCGTCGTGCCGTTGCCATCGATGCCGCGAAATCCCGTGGCGCATGCTATTGAACATGTCGCCGCTATCCCCAACTTAGTAACTTAAACGCGCGTTCCGTAAGGCGGCACCCTGCCGAGACGCGACCGATCTGATCCAGGAACCGCATGCGATCTCGCTCCATCCTTTTTGTCTTTGCCCTCCTCGCTGCCCTGCACGTCTATATCGGCTGGCGCATCTTGCCGGACTTGCCGGTGCCGATGCTGGTGCGCTGGCTGGGTATCGCCTGCCTGCTGGCGTCGCTGGTTTTGATGCCGGCCGGGCTGATGTCGCGCGCGATCAAGCGGCAGCCGCTTGCCGACCGCCTGGCATGGGCAGGCCTGCTGGCGATGGGATTGTTTTCGAGCCTGTTTTTGCTCACCGCTGCACGCGATGTGTTGCTCCTGATCGCGAGGACGACGGGGTTGTCGGGCAATGGTTTGATAACCTGGTCCGCAGCCGGCGTGCCGGCACTGGCGCTGTTGGCGACCCTGCTCGGTCTGTTCAATGCGCGGCGCGTGGCAAGGGTGGTTAATGTCGAGGTGCCCATTGCCGGCCTGCCGACTGCGCTGGAGGGCTTTACGATTGCCCAGATCAGCGATATCCATGTCGGGCCGACCATCAAGCACGGCTATCTCGATGCCATCGTCAACGCCGTCAATGCACTCGACGCCGACATGATCGCGGTCACCGGCGACCTGGTCGATGGTAGCGTGCACGAGCTGGCAGCGCACACCGCGCCGCTGGCAAAATTGTCGGCCCGTCATGGCGCATATTTCGTCACCGGCAACCATGAATATTATTCGCATGCCCCGAGTTGGATCGTCGAAGTGCGACGGCTGGGATTGACGGTATTGCTGAACGAGCACGTGCTGCTCTCGCATGACGGTGAGACCGTGCTGGTGGCAGGCGTGACCGATTACACCGCGCACCATTTCGACGAATCGCACCGCAGCGATCCCCATGCCGCCGTAGCGGGCGCGCCGACACAGGTCGGCGTGAAAATGCTGCTGGCCCATCAGCCGCGTTCTGCAACGGTCGCCGCCGAGGCCGGCTTTGACCTGCAGTTGTCCGGCCATACGCACGGTGGCCAGTTCTTCCCCTGGAATTTGTTCGTGCCTTTGCAGCAGCCTTACACATCAGGTCTCAATCGCCTGCACCAGCTGTGGGTCTACACCAGTCGCGGCACCGGCTACTGGGGTCCGCCGAAACGCTTGGGCGCGCCATCCGAGATCACCTGCCTGCGCCTGGTTTCGGCCCCAGCGGCTACGACTGTGCGTGTCGTGCCGGTGACGGCGCGATCGACGGTCGCCGCCTGAGCATCGTCAAGCGGGGCGCGGCTCGATGTTCTCGGTTTCGATCAGCAGCGACTCCACTGCGCGGTCGAATACCGACGCATATTCGATCAGCCTGACCGAGCTTTCGCGCAATGCTTTGGTCAGTGACGCGGCGGAATAGACGACAGGCTTCGAATCCATCTCCATCTTGAACATGAACAGCGTCCGGTTCATGCTCGCCCAGACCAGGCGTCCGGGCTTGTAGTCGACCTCAGCCCACCGTTCGATGCTGGTGCCGACCTTGACGGCGGCAAGCCAGTCGCTTTCGTGCTCCGGCCGCAAGTCCGCTTCTTCGCCGGCGATACCGGGTTGTCGCGCCGGCAATGCAGCGGTGTCGTCGATGCCGGCATCGGCCTGCATGCCGTCGAGCTGTGATGGCAACACTGAAAAATGCTGCTGAAATTGTTCGAGGCTCATCCGGTCGCCGTTGTCGACTGCCATTGTGCCGCGCAGTATGCGACTGTGCATATCGAACAGGTTATCGAGTGCCTGTGTGGACTGGTCTGCCGGCAAACCGATCATTTCCATGCCGGATTTGAGATCCTTGATCAGGCCCGGCAAAAGCCGCAACAAGACGCTGCGCTCATCGGCATTCTTGTCCTGCACGCTCCACAGCAGATTCGGCAAAAGCGCGCATGCCTGTCGGGTCGAGAGGGTGGCCGGGCTGCTGCCAGCGTCACTTCCGGTGCCGTTGCCGTTGCCGTCCATCGTACTGGTCAACACCCGGACCCAGGTCAGCATGACGAAATCGACGATGCGAGCGTCGATCGGCAGCGGCGACAGCAGTAAACGCAGCGCATCGCTGCTATCGTCCAGCAACCTTGCGCTTGCTTCGTCTTGTTCGATTTCTTCGATACTCGATGCCGTTTCGGTATCGGCATGGCGCAATTGCCGGGCGATGAAATTGTCCAGTTCATGCAAACAAGTCGAGAAAATTTCGGTGTCTTCGTTGAACTCGATGAGGATGCGGCCACTGAGGCGGGCAATTTCATCGCCCAGGGCGCGCCCGATCGGCTCGCTCGCATCGACGCCGATGGCGAGCGAGCCCATGCGATTCAACAGCTGCCGAGCGGGATGATCTTCCTGGCGCAGCAGGTCGGGCGCCAGCATCGCTGCTTTCAGAAAGGGAATTTGCAGTCGGCCGATATGCACCCGCAAGATCGGCGGGATCTGTTCGTCTTCGAGAATGAAGGAAAACAGCGAGGCAACGATATCGATGGTGACGCGCTCCAGGGGCGTGGTCTTTTGCGCACCGAGACCTTCGCGCACGGCGAAAAGCTGATTCTGGTCGGACGACATGACACCGTCGATCGCCTGGCCGCGCGCAGCGATTTCCTGGTATTCATGAAGCTTGGCAAGCAGCAGCGGCGAGGCCGCCGGAAATCCTTCCAGTGCGAAAGCCGACTGATCGTCTAGGGACGGTGTATCGACTGCGATATCATTCGGCGCAGCGCTCTTGGGCCGCACTGGACTGAAAATGCTGGAGACAAAAT
>JACMOV010000087.1 GCA_014377845.1 Herminiimonas sp. | reverse complement strand
CAAGGTCGACAAAGGCAGCAAGCTGGTGGATCAGGCCGGGCGGACGATGGAGGAAATCGTCTCGTCGGTGCGCAACGTGACGTCCATCATGAGCGAGATCGCCGCTGCCAGCATCGAGCAGAGCAACGACATCGAGGAAGTCAACAAGGCCATCGGCGACATGGACGAAATGACGCAGCAGACGGCGGCCCTGGTCGAGGAAGCCGCCGCGGCATCGGAAAGCCTGCATGACCAGGCCGAGCAGCTATCGAAGAACGTCAGCATTTTCAAGCTGGCGCAGGACAACCTGGCGGCACGGCCGGCGATTGGCATGCGGCGTTGAACGCCGTCGATGCATTGAAAAAATCTGTGCGACGCTGCTGACCTCCACGAACCGGGTCTTGATGGGCAAGGTTACCGCGAAAGTGGAGAGCAAATACGGGCAGCAGGTATGCGATTTGCGGGCATGCCGTCGTGCGTCGCAAGGCGTAAATCACTCGTGGGTCCAGTTTTCGATCATCAGGTTCCGGTACTGCTCGAAATCCCGGACGTTGTTGGTGACCAGCACGATTCCCAGCGAAACGGCATGTGATGCAATCAGCTTGTCGAGCTGATCCTTGCGACCCGTGTTGCTGGCCTGGCGTATGGGCCCGTAAGCGCTTGCCGCCGCTGCATCGAAAGCTGCCACTGGAATATCGGCGATCAGTGACGCAAGGTGCAGGTGGTGACGGGCAGGATTGTCGGAAGCGAGCACACCGTACTCAAGTTCTGCGAACGTAATTGCGGACATGACGACGTCGCCGACATGGCATTGCGCAAAGCGCGCAGCCACATGCGGCGGCTGATTTTTCATCAGATAGATGCACATGTTCGTGTCCAGCATGTACCGCGCCATCAGAGCGACTCGCGCTCGTCTTGCTCCTGATCGTCACGACCTTCGGTCATGAAGGCCGGGCCGAATTCAGCGAATTTCTGCAATACGCCTGCAAGTGAACGGCGCACCGGCCGAATCCGCAACTCGTCGCCGACGCGCTCGATTTCAAGTTCGACGTCGGTACTTTCGAAGGCAATCTCGGCGGGAATACGAACTGCCTGAGAGTTACCGTTACGAAAAGCCTTGGTGATGGGCATGTGCGCCTCCGATACTGTCGTGTGTGTACATGAAGTGTACAACGCAAGCGAAAATTTGCAAGCACACGTTAATCGACACCGATCGAGGCCTGTCTTCAGATCGAACGGCAGCACCGGTTCGATCGAAATCCAACGACTCAGCCCTTGCGCGCCAGCCGCGCATGCCACTCCTGCACCAGGCGCTGCGCCTGCTGCAACTGCTGCGCATCCATGCGCTCTTCGATCATCATGCGATGCCGTTGCGGCTTGTCGCCGAGTTCGATGGCGGACTGGCTTTCGGCAAGGGAAAACCACTTGTGCGCCTGTACCGGGTCGGCGGCGGCGCCATGACCGACCTGGTACATCAGGCCGAGGTTGAATTGCGCGCGGGGGTGGCCGCCCTCGGCTGCGCGTCGATACCATGACAGCGCCTTTTGCTGATCCTGCACCAGGCCCTGGCCGCTGTCGTATCTCAGCCCGAGGATGAACTGCGCGCCGCGGTGGCCGAGTTCGGCGGCCTGGCGGTACCACGACAGCGCCTGCTGCACGTCGGCGGCGACGCCGCGGCCAAAGTCGTAGGCCTGGCCGACGCTGAACTGTGCCTTCGCATGTTTCTGCTCGGCGGCGGCGCGATACCACAGCAGCGCCTGCACCGGGTCGGGGGCGATGCCCTGGCCGTTTTCCAGCAAGACCGCGAGGTTGTATTGCGCGTTGGCGTAGCCCTGGTCGGCCGCCTTGCGGTACCAGAACAGCGCCTTGCCGAAATCCTGCGGCACGTCGTTCTGATTCCCGAAGATCATGCCGAGATTGTTCTGCGCCGCGGCGTCGCCCTGCTCCGCCGCCTTCAGGAACCAGCCCATCGCCTTGACGTAGTCGCGGCGCACGCCATGGCCGTTGACGAACATGAGTCCCAGATTGTTCTGCGCACCGGCATGACCCTGCTCGGCGGCATCCGTGTACCAGTTGCGCGCCTGCTCATGATCCTGCGGCACGCCCTGGCCGTTGCCGAACATGAGGCCGAGATTGAACTGTGCCTTCGCATGGCCCTGATGCGCCGCCTTGAGGTACCAGTTCAGCGCCTGCTGCAAATCCTGACGCAAGCCCTGGCCGTTGCCGTAGACGACGCCGAGATTGAACTGGGCGCTGGCATGCCCCTGCTCGGCGGCCTGGCGAAACCAGCCGGTGGCTTGCGGCCAATCCTGCGGTACGCCCTTGCCGCTGCTGTAGAGCATGCCGAGACGATTCTGCGCATCGGCGTTGCCGCGCACGGCGTCGTCGCGCAGGGCCGGATCGATCGACTTGCCCAGGCTTTCGCCCACACGCTTTTCCACGGCATCCACGCCGGGCTCAGGCCCGCATCGGCAGCGGCGCCGGCGCTACGGTGATCGCGGCAGACGCCGCCGTTCCCATTTTCTCGCGCAGGAGCTGCACGAAGGCGCGCCGCGACAGCGGCTGGTAATAAAGGAAGCCCTGCATCGTGGTGCAGCCGGACTGCTCCAGGTAGTGCGCCTGGACCTCGGTCTCGACACCTTCGGCGACCAGGTTCAGGCCGAGGCCGTTGGCAATCGAGATAATCGCCAGCACCACCGGGAAGTGGCCGTTCTCGCGCTGGATTTCCTTGATGAAGGACTGGTCGATCTTGATCGTGTGGATCGGGAACCGGTGCAGGTAGGCCAGCGAGGAATAGCCGGTGCCGAAATCGTCGATCGCGACCGATACGCCAAGCTGGCACAGCTTGTTCAACTGGTCGATCGCGTACTGCGGATTGCGGATGCAGATGTTCTCGGTGATCTCGACTTCGATCTGGGACGGCGAAATCTTGTACTGCGCCAGCGCGGCACGCATCTTCTCGACGAAATCACCACGGTCGAGATATTGCGGCGACAGGTTCAGCGACAGCCGCACCGGTTCGCCGCCGACCGCGTTCCAGTGCACCAGGTCGCGGCAGAGCGCGTCGAGCATCCAGTCCGAAATCGGAATCATCAGGCCGTTCTCTTCGGCAAACGGCAGGAACTCGCCGGCCGTCAGCAGTCCGCGCTCCGGATGATTCCAGCGCATCAGGCCTTCGGCGCCGACGATGTCGCCGGTACGCACGTCGACCTGCGGCTGGTAATACATTTCCAGCTCGCCCTGCTCCAGCGCACGCCGCAGGCTCTGCTCCAGCGTGATCTTCTGGTACGACGCATCCAGCATCTTCGGATTGTAGAAGCTGTAGCCGTTCTTGCCGTCGGCCTTGACCTGGTACATCGCGATGTCGGCATGGCGCAGCAGGTCGTCCATGCTGTCGCCGTCGGTCGGATAGATCGCGATGCCGATACTGGCCGAGATATAGACTTCATGGCCATCGAGATAGAACGCCTGCTGCAGGCACTCGAGGAACTTGTCGGCCACCACCTGCGCATCTTCGCGGCTCTGCAATTCCGGCAGGAAGATCGTGAATTCATCGCCGCCCAGCCGCGCCAGCGTGTCTCCGCGGCGCAGGCTTTCCTTGAGCCGGCCAGCGACCTGCTGCAGCAGCTCGTCGCCCTTGATGTGGCCGAGCGTGTCATTGACCAGCTTGAAGCGGTCGAGATCGACGAACATCACCGCCAGTTCGGTCTCGTTGCGCTTGGACTGGATCATCGCCAGACCAAGCCGGTCCTTGAACAGGATCCGGTTCGGCAGGTCGGTCAGGATGTCATGGTAGGCCTGGTAGGAAATCAGTTCCTCGGCGCGCTTGCGCTCGGTGATGTCGCGCGCCACGCCGTAGGTGCCGTAGAACTCGGTCTTGCGCACCGTATCGGTTGCGTACATGCCCATCGAATTGAAGGACAGCGTCATCAACGTGTTGTCGAAGGTGCGCTCGGCGCCGTCGTTGTTGAGCGACTTCAGGCGCAGCTCGACGTTGCGGGAGGCGCGCTCGCCGACCCGGCGTTCGTTGAAGACGTAATAGGCGCGTTCCAGGTCGTCGTCATGCACGACGGTCGAGTAATGCTTGCCGATCAGTTCCTCGCGCGAGAATCCGAGCAATTGGTGGGCGCGGTCGTTGACGAACGAAAACCGGCCCTCCTGGTTCAGCGTGTAGATGATGTCCGGTGAACTATCGACCAGGTAGCGGTACAGCTTCTCGGAACATTCTAGCTGCCAGGCGATGCGCCGGTTCTCGAGTTCCAGCACGCGCTGCTTCAAGGCGTTGTCGACGGTCTTGAGCAGTTCGTCGCGGCCGTAGGGCTTGCGCAGGTAATCGTAGGCGCCGCGCTTCAGGGCGCCAATCGCGGCATCGATGCCGGTCTCGCCGGACAGCACGATGATGTTGGTATTGATGCCCTGCAGCCGCATGAAGTCCATGACTTCATGACCGCCGAAATCGGGCAGGCGCAGGTCCAGCAGCACCAGGTCGAACTGCAGGCTGGAGAGCTGTTCGACGGCTTCGGCGCCGCAGGTGGCGGTGACGAGTTGATAGTCGCGTTCGCGCAGCAGTTCGCACAGGCTCGACAGCAGGCGCGGCTCGTCGTCGACCAGCAGCAGCCGTAGCTTTCGGCTTGGGTCTGCCAGCGGTGCGGCGACCAGGCCGTCGGGGCTGAAGTTGATGTCGATCGGGTCACTGGCGATAGGCACGGTTCATGTTCCTTACAGCGAATCCATCATCTGTGAGCGGCCGCTTGCGGATGCGGCCGGGCTGCTCGAACCGCCCTGCGCGCCGGCGCCTTGCCGGTCACGATCCGCGCCTGGATGCGGGTCCGGTATCGGCAGCAAAATTTCAAACGTCGTACCGCTGCGCGTACTGCGGCACATGATCATGCCGCCGACCTGGCGCACCAGCGTCTGCACGATCGCCAGTCCCTGGCCACGGTGCGCACCGTCCTTGGTGCTGCGTCCCGGGGTAAACAACGTGGCGAGGATGTCGGCCGGAATCCCGGGGCCGCTATCGCGGATCGACAGTTCCAGGAAAAGCCGGCCGTCGCGGTTGAGGTGCCCGTTGTTGGCGATCTCGATCTCGCCGCCGCGCGGCATCGCTTCCACCGCGTTCTTGAGCAGGTTCATCATGATCTGCTTGACCGGATCGGCTGCCGCGGCGATGTCGCCGGGCTGATCCTGCAGGCGGGTGACGATGCGCACCGTCGACGGCACGAACTCGGTATTCTGGAACAGCCGCACCACGCCGCTGGCGACCTGGTTCACGTCCGAGGCGCCGCGCGCGCCGGCCTGCACCTTCGGCGTCAGGTCGGCGAGGCCGTTGACGATCTGACCGACGCGGTCGATTTCCTCGTTCAGGATCGACATCTCGCCCATCACCGGCTCCTGGCGCAGCAACTTGCTGTCGAGGATGGACAGGTAATTCTTGATGATCGACAGCGGATTATTAACTTCATGCGCCACCCGGCGCGAAGCATCCCGATATTCCTGGGCAACGCTGGCGACCTGCTGGTCGCTGTCGCTACGCTCGTCGTTGACCGACGTCAGCGCCGTGCTGGCCTGGGCGCCGAATGCTTGCAGGAAGCGTTCGCGGCGCTGCAGGTCGTGCAGCTGATCCCGGGCGATGCCGCCGACCAGCACCGCGGTGCAACGGCCGGCGGTCACCAGCGGCAAGACCACCAGCGCATCGCTGCCGAGCATGCGCATCAGTTGTTCTTCGCCGACGCCAAGCAGCGAGCCGCCGCGCTTGATGTAGGTGGGGCGCAGCGTATTGGCGGCTACCGCGACCGGACTGTCCGAGGTCAGCGGCACCGAAAACTCCGTCAGCCGCTGGCGATGCGCACCGACCGCGCAGCCGATCAACGTGTGGCCGGTTGCGTTCATCTGCAGCAGGATGGCGTCGTTCAAGCCGAACAGGATGCGCGCAGAACGGGTCACGGTTTCCAGCAATTCTTCTTCGCTCTGGCGCCGCGCAAACGATCGTCCGGCATTCGACGCCAGCACCAGATTGCGCACTTCTTCGGAGAGTCTTTCGCGGGTCGGGTCCGCTGGCTGGGCCGGGGCGGCGACGGACGGACGCACGTCGTCGGCGCCGGCGAGGTCGATGCCGAGATGCTCGGCCGCCTTGCGCACCTGCTCGACCGCGCGCTCGCTGATTTCGGCCAGGCTCTCGGCGTCGATGCCGCACAACACGCCGGCATCGGTGACCGCCGGTTCATCGTGCTCATGCGCTGCCAGCAAATGCGCCAGCAGCACGATGCGGATCAGTGGATGGGCGCTACCGAGGCGCGCGGCGCTCTCATGATGGTAGAGCACGCTGTCGGCCATGAACGAGTCCAGGTGCCAGCGCTCGATCAGCCAGGCACCCGCTTCGGCATGCGTGATCTGCAGCGTGCGTTGTTCGACCGCGCACAGGCCGGCATCGTCCGGCGCCAGGAAGCTGGATGCATATTCCTTTGGCGCACCCGCCAGTAGCGCCAGGCGGCCGACATCGTGCAGCAAGCCGGCCAGGTAGGCTTCTTCGAGATGCGGATAATTCATGCGGGAGGCAATCTCGCGCGCCATGACCGCAGCACCCAGGGAATGCTTCCAGAACCCGCGCAAATCGGTATTGTTCGCGTGCGAGAAGTTATTGAAGATCTGGAATACCGATTCGCTGATCACCAGCGTCTTGACCATGTCGGTGCCGATGGCCGCCAGCGACTGCTCCAGTCCCACCTTGGTGCCGCTGCGATGATAGGCCGAGCTGTTGGCGACCGCAAAAATCTTGCTCGCGATGCCAGGGTCCTTGGCGATCAGATCGGCCAATTCCGCCATCCCGGCGTCGTCATTCTGGCAATGTTCCAGCAACTTCAGCAGAATCTGCGGCATCGCCGGCAAGCGGGCGACCAGCAAGCGACTGCGGATGTCGGATTCAGAAAGTTGCATCGGTTTTCAGCATTGCCTTCAGAAGTACATGAGTCGAGGCATGACCGCAGCGTGCAAACCGGGATTCTCATCCAATGGGGTTACGCGCCCGCCAGCACTGCCGGGTCTGCAAAAAGTTCAATCTTTTTTTATATCCTTTCAAATAATAACCCAACTACTTGCGCAAGGGAAAACCCAAGAAAGCGCTGTCAGCCATGTTTTACGCGAGGGATACCGCATATTGGGGAGGGATCCGAGCGGGATGTCCGCCGCTGCATTTATATTGCAATGCGGAAAAATACGTGCTTATGCCCGGCAAGCGGCAGCAGAGTTAGCCTGGCGGCCTGACACACCAGCCTCGGCCGTTCTCGGTAGCAGGCCCGTGGAGCACCGCAAGGTGTCATTGGAGATTTAGCAACAAGTTACAGATCGTTGTCTAAAAACGTCGTTTTGACGTGGCGCGTTGCTGCAGTGGGCGGCGCTGTTCTCGCTAGGCCTTCATCCCGACGCCGAGACGTTGCAGCAGCGCCGCGAAGCGCAGGCGAAACGCCGCGACCTCGAACATCGCGGCCTGTGCTGCTGCTGCCTGCCGGAGGCGCTCTCGCAGCACCGCATCGCGCAGTCCCGCCAGCAGCGCGGCGGCCAATGCGTCGACGTCGCCGACCGGCACCAGCAGTCCGGCCTCGCCATTTTTGAGGATCTCGCGCGGACCGGTCGGGCAATCGGTGCTGACGATGACCTGCCCCAGCATCAGCGCTTCGATCAGCACGGTCGGCAAGCCCTCGAAGCGGGAACTCAAGGCCAGCAACCGTGCACCT
>JACMOV010000086.1 GCA_014377845.1 Herminiimonas sp. | reverse complement strand
GAAGCTCGGCCAATGTCACCAGTTCGTGGCCTTGCGCTGCCCATCCGTCCAGCAATGATTCAAGCACGGGCGCGAACAAGCCGCCTTCAAGCTCAGCATGCAAGGTGAACACCTGATCTTGTTCGAGGTCTGTCATGGTGATCAGGCGCCCGGCGACGTTGCTGCTATCGATGCCTTTATCGCCGATCATTTCATCCAGGGTCGGCAAGGTCGTCGGAAGTTGCACATGCTTGAGAGGCTTTCCGTCAATGCTCGGAATGTATGGCCCACGGCCACGGCCGTCTGAGGCGTAACGCATTCCCCATATGTCAAGTTGGCGAAAAGCTTCAGCATTCATCTGCCATCCAGCTGCGCCGTGGGTCGCGGGCTGCTCGCCGAAGATCTCCATGAACCGATCAAATGCCAAGTGCATCTGGGTTTGCGTCCATGCGGAATCTCGTTGCCGAACGTTGTCCTGCCAGACCACATGATCCCAGGTGTGGATGCCGCATTCATGGCCGGCTCGTTTTGCGCTGCGCATCGGCTCTGCCGCCAATCGACCAATATCCGGCCCCGGCAGCAGGAGCCCGTACATCAAGGTGCGCAGGCCGTAATGCTTGACCACCGATGTGCGCGACACCTTGGAGAGAAAGCCGGGCTTGAATGCCCGACGCAATGCCCAGCCCGTGTGGTCAGGGCCCAGACTGAACAAGAACGTCGCCTTGGCGTTGCGACGAGCGAGTGCATCGAGCAACCTGGGGACACCCTCCCGTGTGCCGCGGAGCGTGTCCACGTCGATCTTCAGAGCTATAGCAGCCATACTTTTGCCGACTGCGATTCACTGTTCGACCAGAGATCCCGCCTCGGCAACTTTGTGCCGGTATGACTCGAAGATATGCCGCAGCGAGGTCTCCATGTCCACCACCGGCAGCCAGTCCAGTTCGCGGCTCGTGCTGTCAATCTTGGGCAGGCGGTTTTGCACGTCCTGATAGCCCTTGCCGTAAAAATCGCCTGCCGAGGTATCAACGATGCGGCAGGTGGCCACCGAGCTGGCGTATTCGGGATAGTCACCGGCCAGTCTCAGCATCATTTCAGCCAGCTCTCTGACCGAGTAGTGATTGACGGGATTGCCGATGTTGTAGATCTTTCCGGAGGCCACTCCGTCGACGTTGTCGATGATGCGCATCAAGGCACCAATGCCATCCGAGATGTCGGTAAAGGCGCGCCGTTGCGCCCCGCCATCGACCAATTCAATGGGCTGTCCCCGAACGATCTGGCCTAGGAACTGGGTCACTACGCGCGATGATCCTTCCTTCGATTCAAAGATCGAGTCCAGCCCCGAACCGATCCAGTTGAAAGGACGGAACAAGGTGTAGTTCAAACCTTGCTCGGTGCCATAGGCGGCAATGACGCGGTCCAGCAACTGTTTGGAGCAGGCGTAAATCCAGCGCGGCTTGTTGATCGGGCCGTATACCAGCGTCGACGACTCGGGATCGAACTCGTCATCCGGGCACATGCCGTAGACCTCGGAGGTCGATGGGAAGACCAGGTGCTTCTTGTGCTTGACCGCCGCGCGGACGATGGGGAGATTGGCTTCAAAGTCGAGTTCGAACACACGCAGCGGCTCGCGCACATAGGTGGCGGGGGTTGCGATCGCGACCAGCGGCAAGATCACATCGCACTTCTTGATGTGGTACTCGATCCACTCTTTGTTGATCGTGATGTCACCTTCGAAGAAGTGCATTCGGGGATGCGCGATCACGTCGCCGAGGCGGCTGTCCGACATGTCCATGCCATACACCTCCCAGTTGGTGGTGGCCAGAATTCTCTGGGTCAGGTGGTGGCCGATAAAGCCATTGACGCCGAGGATCAGAACTTTTTTCATAGGGGTCAGATTCATTGGGATTTGTGTGTTTCGAACAAGGAACGGAGTGCTGTGGCGTCCAGCGCAGAAGCTCCCGCGAGCAACTGCCTGACCTCGATCAATCCGCCATCTCCGCAAAGCGCAATGATGCGGTTTTCAACGGCGTTCAGCCCCAGGCTCCAATCCGCCGATGCCACGATGTCTGGGGTGGTCACCCGCTTGGCGGAACCGATGACGAGGCGGTGGATGCCGATGTCGGTGAAGGCACCGGGGTAGGGCGGTGCGACAGCGCGGATCAGGTTGTAGACCTGGGCTGCCGATCTTGACCAATCGATACGGCCATCCTCTGGCGTGCGCCTGGAGAAATAGCTGCCTGCGGCAAGATCATTGGGATGACGAACGGCCGTGCCGGCCAGAAGGGCCGGCAGACTGCGCCACAGAATTTGCTCGGCCGCGACTGCGACTTTGTCGAAGACCTGTTGTCCCGTGTCGTCCGGCAGGATGGGTACAGCAAGCTGGTCGATGATGGCGCCCGCATCGGGCTTGGCCACCATCTCGTGCAGCGTCGCTCCTGTCTCGATCTCGCCCTGCAAGACAGCCCAGTTGGTCGGCGCGCGCCCCCGGTATTTGGGCAGCAGCGAGCCATGCATATTGAAAGCGCCGCCGGGTGCAAGTTCCAGGACTGCCGCCGGAATCATGTTGCGGTAGTAGAAGGAAAAGATAACGTCGGGCCGCGCTGCCGCGACGGCAGCCCTCAAGTCGTCTGCAGCCAGGTCTTCGGCATAGACAAAGGGCAGGCAAAGCTCGGCCGCCGTGTCCGAAACCCGTTGGAACCACAGCCGCTCATTCGGCTGGTCTCGGTGGGTGACGACTAGGCTGATGTCAATGCCGCGCGCTTGCAGCACGCGCAGGCAGCGGTCGCCGACATTCGAATAGCAGAATGCGACGGCTCTCACGGTGTGGTCACCGTATCGACTCGAGCCTGCATTTCCAGCACGCCGCTGATTCGGTAGCGCGGCCGGTTGCGTACCTCCTGCTGGATGCGGCCAATGTATTCCCCCATCAAGCCAATCCCGAACAGCATGATTCCCGACAGGAAAAACTGCAGCGCGAAGAGCGTGAACACCCCCTCAACTTCAGAGCCCAGAATCAAACGCCTGATCACCAGCAAGATGAACAGCGATCCCGAGAACAAAGACAGCGCGATGCCGATCAAGGTAAACCATTGCAACGGCATGATCGAGAAGCCCGTCACCAGGTCGAAATTCAGGCGGATCAATTTGTAGAGCGAGTATTTCGAGGCGCCGGCGAAGCGCTCTTCATGGGCCACCTCAATCTCGGTGGGGCTGGCCGCAAACGTGTAGGCCAAGGCGGGAATGAAGGTGTTGACCTCTCGGCAGGCGTTCAGCGTGTCGACAAGCGCGCGGTCGTAGGCCCGCAGCATGCAGCCTTGATCGGTCATCTGGATGTGGGTGATTCGCTCGCGCAAGCTGTTCATGGCACGCGACGCCAGGCGTCGGAAGGCGCTGTCATTGCGTTGGCGGCGGATGGTTCCGACGTAGTCGTGACCGCTACGTATTGCGGCCACCAGCCTCGGGATTTCCTCCGGTGG
>JACMOV010000085.1 GCA_014377845.1 Herminiimonas sp. | reverse complement strand
GTCACGCCGTGCGCACACAGCAGCACGTTCGGATTGCGCGGATCGCCCCACTCCTTGTAGGCCATGTCGTGTAGTCCCGCGGGGGACAGGCATTGGACTGTTTTCAGCTGATGTGGTGCCATGGGACGAAGATGTTGGGGGGTTGGATTGGCGGGAGGCTGGGTACTGCTTTGCTGCGGTACTGCTTCGCTGTGGTACTGCATGTACTCCGTGCTCCGCTGATTAGCGGTCAGAGTCAAAATTGCGGTGAAGCTGCAAGCTTGACTCTGACCCTAGAGCGCTATTTGCGGTGCATGCTGTGCTCGGGTCAGTGCACTGCGCTGACGTCTACCGAGGCGCCGGTCTTTTCGATGATTTCTTCCTTCGTCACGCCGGGCGCCAGTTCGACCAGCTTCAGGCCTGCAGCGGTGATGTCGATCACGCCGAGGTCAGTGATGATGCGGTCGATGACGCCGACACCGGTCAGCGGCAAGTCACAGTTCTTCAGGATCTTGTGCGAGGTGGAGCCATCCTTCGCCTTGGCGACATGCTCCATCAGAACGACGACGCGCTTGACGCCGGCGACAAGATCCATTGCGCCACCCATGCCCTTTACCATTTTTCCCGGGATCATCCAGTTGGCGAGGTCGCCCTTTTCCGACACCTGCATTGCACCGAGAATGGCGATGTTGATCTTCCCGCCGCGGATCATCGCGAACGAGTCAGCGGAACTGAAATACGAGGAGCCCGGAATCGAGGTCACGGTCTGCTTGCCGGCGTTGATCACGTCCGGGTCCACTGCATCTTCGGTTGGAAACGGTCCGATGCCGAGCAGTCCATTTTCGGATTGCAGCCAGACTTCCATGTCGGCCGGCACGAAGTTGGCTACCAGCGTAGGCAGGCCGATGCCGAGGTTGACGTAAAACCCATCCTGTAACTCCTTGGCTGCACGCGCGGCCATTTCATCCCGATTCCATGCCATGTCATTTCTCCACTTGATCCTGATGCTGCAGTTGTTTTTTACCGGCTCGATGTTCCTGTCAAAGCCCGGTCAGCGTGGTTTGGCAGGCGCTTGCATGCAGCCTTACTGCCTGCGTCACCGTACCTGTCCATCCGGGCTTTGACCGGCGCAGTTATTTCGAGCGCACGGTGCGTTGTTCGATCCGCTTTTCGGGCGTGGCGTTGAGCACGATGCGGTGCACGAAGATGCTGGGCGTATGGATCTGGTCGGGATCGAGTTCGCCGATCTCCACCAGCTTCTCGACTTCGACGACCGTGATCTTGCCAGCCATGGCAACGTTCGGATTGAAATTGCGCGCGGTCTTGTTGTAGACCAGGTTTCCCGCCTTGTCGGCCATGTAGGCCTTGACCAGTGAGATGTCGGCCACCAGCGAGCGCTCCATCACGTAGTCCTCGCCATCGAAGTTGCGAATGTCCTTGCCTTCTGCAACGATGGTGCCGACGCCGGTCTTGGTAAAGAAGGCCGGAATGCCGGAGCCGCCGGCCCGCAGTTTTTCGGCCAGGGTGCCCTGCGGCGTGAATTCCAGCTCGAGTTCGCCAGCCAGATACTGGCGCTCGAATTCCTTGTTTTCACCGACGTAGGACGCGATCATTTTCTTGATCTGGCGAGTGCCCAGCAGCAGGCCCAATCCGAAACCGTCGACACCGGCATTATTGGAAATCGCGGTCAGGTTCTGCACGCCGGAGTCGCGCAGTGCGGCGATCAGGGCTTCAGGGATACCGCACAGGCCGAAGCCGCCGACGGCGATCGTCTGCCCATCCTTGACGATATCTGCCAGCGCGGACGCGGCATCGGGATACACTTTTTTCATGGGAACCTCGTAGTTTTGTATGCTGTGTTCGCTGGTGTTTCAGCTGGCCGCTATTTTAGCGGTTGCAGCCCGGCCGGTCATGTCCCCGATGGATCCTGCAGATGAAGGACCAGGCGCTCGCGCAGGTGATCCGGAATGACGACCGACTTCTCCCGCTTGTAATCGATCCAGACCACCTTGGCGCCGCCAGTTGCGGCGATCACGTCGGGGGTGTCGGTGCGGCGGATTTCCTGCACTGTCTCGAAGCTGGTGCGTCCGATCGCGCTGACATGGGTCGTGACCTCGATATCGCCCGGAAAGCGCAACTGGCGCAGGAACGCACAATGCGCATTGATGATGACCGGGCCACATTCAAGGTCGGCGTCGGCAGGCGCGCCAAGCTCGACGAACCACTCGATGCGCGCCTGCTCCATGTACCGGAAGTAGACCGTATTGTTGACGTGGCCCATTGCGTCCATGTCGCCCCAGCGGATCGGCATGCGTAACGTGTGCATCAAATGCTTCTCGCTCATCGCTGCCCGATCAATAGGCGCTCATGCCATCATCGGCGGTGACGATGGTGCCGTTGATGAAATGCGATTCCTCCGACGCCAGCCAGAGCAGCAGACCGTCGAGGTCTTCCGGCTTGCCGACCCGCTTGCGCGGCAGCATGCTGACCAGTGCCTTGCCCTGCTCGGTCTGGAAATGCTCGGCATTGATCTCGGTGCCGATGTAGCCCGGGCAGATGGCATTGACATTGATGCCGTACTTGCCCCACTCGACAGCCATCGATTTCGTCATGTGCACGACCGCCGCCTTGCTCATGCAGTAGATGCCGATCTGCGGCAGCACGCGCAGGCCGGCGACGGAGGCGATGTTGATGATCCGGTGCTGCTTGCGCGGATCGCCCTTGGCGCGGGCAATCATCCGCTTGGCGGTTTCCTGCGCGACGAAGAATGCGCCGCGCTGGTTGGTATCCATCACGTAGGCGTAGTCATCCGGTGTGACATCGACCAGTCGCTGGGTGGTCGAGACACCGGAATTGTTGACCAGGATATCGATCGGACCGGCTTCGGTTTCCGCATGCGCGATCGCCGACTTGATACTGGCGTAATCGGTGACGTCGAGCTGCACGACCTGCGCGGCGCCGCCTGCGGCTTCGATCTCGGCGCGCAGTTCCTTCAGGCGCTCGCCCCGGCGCGAGGCCAGCACGACCTGCGCGCCGGCCTGCGCCAGCACCTTGGCAAAGCGTGCGCCGAGACCGCTCGATGCACCGGTCACCAGGGCGATCTTGCCCTCGAAATTCATTTCAATACCCATGTTGCGTTCCTTCCTGGTTTACATGTGCGCTATGCCGAACCCTCGCGCATCTGCCGCATCCGATACCGGCATCGCGGACGACACCGCTGCGAAAGCGCGACCGCGAAGGCCTCGTGGTTGGGCGCCTATGATTACATGAAAGGCAAAGTTTAGAGTGCCCTGTCTAGCAATCTCAGGCAAAATCTTCGACAATTAGAACAGTCGTTCGATAATTTCAAGAAATGGTGCCTCATGACTCCAAGCCAGAACTCCTCCACCCTACCCATGACAACGGCTGACCTGCTGGCGCAGTACGGACCGCGTGATGCGATGGAATATGACGTGGT
>JACMOV010000084.1 GCA_014377845.1 Herminiimonas sp. | reverse complement strand
GGGTAACGGCGGCGTGATTGTGCCAATGCGCTTGTCCATGGTCGGACTCCTGTTCCAAAGTGGGTTATCCAGGCAAAACACGGGGTCGTCTGCGCGGCCGCCGACCCGAGGGTACGCCTGCGTCACATTGGTGCGAGGTCCGACCCGCCTGAATCTGAAAAAGACGGTGCCGGCGGTAGCAGTCTTACCCGCAGGATAGGGGGACGGCATACCTCATTCATTAACTATTAGAAATTCCGGTGAGCCATCATCCGCAGTGTGCGACGAGCGCCCGGTCTTGGACCGTCCTGCGCTCAAGTCAAGGCCGGACGGGCTTTGCGTGTAATCGTGCGCAGCTTCGGTTTGACCGCCAGTGCTTGCCTTGATGGCTGCGGCGCCGCCGTGCCGACAGGTGCGACCACACTGCCGCCGGTGATCCGGAACACGCTGACCACCTGCGCCAGGTGCGCCGCCTGATCCTGCAGCGATTCCGCCGCCGCAGCTGCCTGCTCGACCAGCGCCGCATTCTGCTGGGTGACGTCGTCCATCTCGGCGATCGCATGATTGACCTGCTCGATGCCGGTACGTTGCTCGTCGCTGGCAGCAGTGATCTCGGCCATGATGTCGGTCACGCGCCGCACGCTGCCGACGATTTCTTCCATCGTCACGCCGGCATCATTGACCAGCTTGCTGCCGGCGCCGACCTTGTCGACCGAATCGCCGATCAGGGCCTTGATTTCCTTGGCGGCGCCGGCGCTGCGCTGTGCCAGGTTGCGTACCTCGGCGGCGACGACTGCGAAACCGCGGCCTTGTTCACCGGCTCGCGCCGCTTCCACCGCCGCGTTGAGCGCGAGGATATTCGTCTGGAACGCGATGCCATCGATGACACCGATGATGTCGACGATCTTTTTCGATGAATCGTTGATCGAGGCCATGGTCGCGACCACCTGCGCCACCGCTTCGCCACCCTTGACCGCGGTCTGCGACGCCGACCGGGCGAGCTGGTTGGCCTGCCGCGCGTTCTCGGCATTGTGCTTGACGGTGGAGGTCAGTTCTTCCATCGTCGCGGCGGTCTCTTCGAGCGCGCCGGCCTGCTGCTCGGTGCGCGACGACAAGTCGAGATTGCCGGAGGCGATTTCACCCGACGCATTGGCGATCGAACCGGCGCCCGCCTGGACGCCGCGAATGATGTCGACCAGGCCGGCATTCATGCCCTTGAGCGCGGTCAGCAATTCGCCGATCTCGTCCTTGCCGGTGGCGACGATGTCGTTGGTGAGGTCACCCTGCGCAACACGGGTGGCGACATCGACCGCCGCCCGGATCGGCACCGTGATGCTGCGTGCGATCAGGTAGGCGCACGCCACGCTGAGTACTACCAGCAGGACGCCGAGCACGATCATCAGGTTGAAGCTGGTCTGGTAAGCCTGGTCGATCGCATGCGCCATGGCGTCGATCTCGCCTCGCTGGAGTTTCAGAAATTCCAGAACCTGGGCCTGGTAGGCACGCGAGGACGGAATGAAGTTCTTTTCGAAGGCAGCGGCAGCGAGCTCGGCGTTACCCGAAAGCTTCGCCTTCATCGTCGCTTCCTTGTCGGTCTGATAGGTTTTGCGGAGGTCGGCAATTTTGGCGTACATTTCTTTTTCCGCTGCTGACGTCAAAAGCGGCTCCAGGCTCTTTTGCAACTCGCCACCGCGCTTGACGCTCTGCGAAATGTCTTCGGCGAACGTTTTGGGAATCGTGTCGTCACTGCTTTTCGCGATGATCGAGGTCCGGGCGATCGCCGAATAAATGAACACGTACCAATCAGCGACGATGCGCTCCTTGGCCAGTGGGCTTTCCATCATCTTGCGGGTGGATTGCGCAGCGCTGCGGGCGCTGTAGAGGCCAATCGCAGTCGACAGGATCGACAACATGAGCACGACGGCAAATCCGATACCGAGGCGCGTACCGATACGGGCGTTGTTCAGGAAGTTCATTTGCAGCCTCTTTTTTTGAATTGAATACCAGTCGGGTTTATGCACCGAAAGTATTACAGTCACAACGACCAACAAAATTGCCTAAGATCAATTATCGCTCCGTTACAACGACCTTCCTGACGGATATTTCCCGCGTGTGGCGGTAACGCGACTCCGGCGTCCCGATTGCCGCCAATTCGGTGAAATCGGTGCGCCGGCCGGTTTTGTCCGGCTACTATCTAGTCCGATTGCAACCCAACGTCACGACGAGGAATTTCGATGAAGAAGCTGCTGGCAATACTGATCATGACCGTTTGCACCGGAACGCTCGCGGCCGCTCCCGCCGCGGCGCCGGCGGCAGAACCAAAGTCCGATGCATCGAATGCGGCCAGTTCCGCAAAGCGTGCTGCCAGCACCCGCGCGAAACGTATCCGCGCCAAGGCGCATCGCAACGCAGCGCGCGCCAAGGCGCATGCGCGGGCACTGCGGGATGGCGATACGGTCAAGCCATGAGGCAGCTTCACCGCCGGTATCGCATTTCCAAAACTGCAATGATGGGTACGGTCAGCGGTTTTGAAAAACGGATGCAGTCGCGGTCATGCCGAATTCAACAGGCGCGGGCGCAAAAAACATTGCGGCCGGCGGATTTGGCCTCGTAGAGTGAGGCGTCGGCATGGCCGATCAGGTCGGTGGCGCAATGCGCGCGATCGGTACTGAAGGCGATGCCGACGCTGGTCGTGACGCGCAGCCGTTCGCCATTGAGCACCCACGGCTTGCGCACGGCCTGGAGAATTTTTCCGGCGATATGTTCGGCGTCGGCCAATGTTTTCAATCCTTCCAGCACGATCACGAATTCATCGCCGCCAAGGCGCCCGACCGTGTCGGTCGTGCGCACCGTCTGCGCCAGTCGCGCGGCAAACTCCTGCAGCACCAGGTCGCCCTTGCGATGCCCCAGCGTATCGTTGATCGTCTTGAAATGATCGATATCGAGGAACAGCACCGCAATCGGTGACCCGGTGCGCTTGCCGCGCTCGATCGCCGCGTCGAGTGACTCGTACAGATACGATCGGTTTGGCAGGCCGGTGAGGGAATCGAAACGCGCCATGCGGCGAAGTTCGGCCTCGATTTCCTGCTGCTTGGTGATGTCGCTGCTGAGGGTAAACAGCCCCCGGACGTGACCGTCGTCAGAGACGTCCGGGATGAAAGTCGCGTGCAATGTGCGGTGCTGCTGGAAGTGATTCGCCTGCTTGATGAATTCCAGCCGCTCTCCGGCGAGCGCGCGCTGGTAGTAGTCGCGCCGCTCCTCGTAGAGCGTCTCGCCCACCACATCGCGCACATGGCGGTCGAGCACGGCCTCAGGCGTGGTCCCGGTCCAGGCATGCATGGTCGCATTGGAAAAACGCATGTGCTGCCGGTCGTCGATATACGTGATCGCCACCGGCAGGTTGTCGGCGATGGTGCGCAGACGATGTTCGCTGTCGGCCAGGCTGCGCTCCGCAGTGCGGCGCGCCGTCACGTCGGTGACCAGCGCATAAAATCCGTGTACGGTACCGGCGGCGTCGATATCGGGAACATATTCGACCTGCTGGAACACTTCGCGGTCCTTGGCCCGGATCGCGCGCTCGAACGATGCAGGCTGTCCGGCAAGCGCCTTGGCAACGTGCGGCGCCATGCCGGCGTACTGCTCGGCGCTGAAAACCGTGTCGAGCTTCTGGCCGATGATTCGGGCGATATCGAGATCGAACATCGTGCCGTAATGGACGTTGCAGAATTGCAGGCGCTCCTGCGCATCGATGTAGCCGATCAGTGCCGGCACGTTGTCGGCGATCATGCGCAGCCGGCGTTCATTTTCCAGCAGGCGGATCTCGCTCGAGCGGCGCGCGGTGATGTCGTCGATCGTGCCGACGAAGCCGGTCATCCTGCCGTCGACCAGTACCGGCGCGGCCAGTGCATGCACCAGCACGATCTGTCCGTCCGGATGTATGTAGCGGAACTCGCCTTCGTAGCGATTCCCACGAGCCGTCGCGGCAATCCATCCCGTGGCCACGCGCTCCAGGTCGTCCGGGTGAATTGCTTGCCGCCAGCCAAAATCGAGCGCCCTGTCGCCGTTCAGGCCACACATTACTTCGAAGGAGCGATTGACATACGTGAGCGCACCGTGGATGTCCGCATTGAACAGACCGAGCGGCGAGGCGTCATTGACGATTTGCAGTTCTGCCCGGCGCTGGCGCAGCTCCTGCGTTCGTTGCAGCAGGTCGGTGATGTCCTCGGCGATGCCGAGCGAATATTCGACGTTGCCGTCGGCGTCGAGCAGCGGCAGCGTGGTCATCCGTAGCAAGCGCGTCGTACCGTCCTTGAGTTGCGCCGGATAGACCGGCACCGTCACCGGCGCCTTGGTGTCCAAGAGCTTGCGGTCGTGCTCCGAGTACAGCTGCGCCGCCTTGGGATCGAAGACTTCGCGATTGGTACGGCCGATGACATCGACCGCGCGGATGCCGGCCATGCGCTCTGCGGCACGGTTCCAGACTTCGAAGACGCCACCGGTTTCGGCGCCGTCGGGGCCGATGCGCTTGCTGAACACGCCGACCGGCAGATTTTCGATCAGCGTGTGCAGGAATTGCTGGCTGCCCTGCAGCGCCAGGGCGGCCGCTTTCTGTTCGGTGATGTCGGTAATGAAACCGTGCCAGAGAACGCCGCCGTCGGATTCACGTTCCGGCAAGGCGTTGCCGAACAGCCAGTGCACCGTGCCGTCAGCATGCCGCACACGGTATTCACGCTGCCATGGCGTCAGGTCCGCCGCGGACGCAGCGATTGACGCGAGCATGCCGTCCACGTCATCGGGATGCACCATTGCCAGCACCGCTGCAGCATCGTCGATCACGGCTGCCGGCGCGACGCCGTAGACGGCAAGCATGCCCTGGCTGGCGTAGGGAAAACAGGTACTGCCGTCGGGCCGGCGGCGGTATTGATAGATCATGCCCGGCACGCGTTCGGCAATCTTGTGGATGAACGCCAGCGCCTGCCGGTGCTCGTGCGAGACGGTACGCGCTTCAAGCTGCCGTACCACCTGGCGGCTGAGGGCTTCGAGGGCACTGCGCTGCTTCTGGGTGAGAGCACGCGGCACGGTATCGATGACGCACAGTGCGCCGAGCCGGTAGCCGTCGGCGGTGATCAACGGCGCGCCAGCATAGAAGCGCAGGTTGGGAGCGCCGGTGACTAGCGGATTGTCGTCGAAGCGCGGATCGGCGTGGGCATCCGGCACCTCGAAGATCGCATCGTCAAGAATTGTATGGCCACAGAACGAGATGTTGCGCGCCGTCTCGTTGACGCGCAGTCCCACCTTGCTCTTGAACCACTGGCGCCCCGCGTCGAGCAGCGTGATCAGCGCGATCGGCGTTTCGCAGATGCTCGATGCCAGCAGGGTGATGTCGTCGAATTCCGCTTCGGCTTCGGTATCCATGATGCCGAATCGATACAATGCGCGCAGGCGCAATAGCTCGTCTGTTGGAATGGCCGAATGCTGCATGGTGTGGGTGCCGCTTCGCGGTGTCGGTATCTCGTCGGTATCTCAACGAATATTACCCTTATTCAACATTCGATTGGGTGCAAAACACTGAAACCGCTTTCGAAGCCGTTGTTTTGGCGACGCGTCGGGGCGTAATAAAAGTACAAGAGATGCAGACCTACACCACGGCGGCCCGATGCTCTGCGAGCCAGATGGCGAATTTCTCGGCGGGCATCGGCCGGGCGAAATGAAAGCCCTGCAACTCATCGCAGCCAGCATCCTGCAGCACCTTGACATCGGCGGCCTGCTCCACGCCTTCGGCCACCACTTTCAGTCCGAGCGTGTGGCCGAGGCCGATGATGGCCTTGGTGACCGCCAGATTTTCGGGCGCGGCGTGGATGTTCTGCACGAACGAGCGGTCGATCTTGAGCTTGTCGATCGGGAAGCGATACAGATAGTTCAGGCTCGAATAGCCGGTACCGAAATCATCGATCGACAGCGAGAAGCCGAGCGCCTTGATACGGTTGAGCACCAGGATGGTCGCGGTGACGTTGTCCATCAGGAGTGACTCGGTCAGTTCGAGCTCGATCTGCGCGGCCGGTACCGCTGCAGCAGCGATTGCCTCCATCAGGATCGGTACCAGGTTGTCGTCCTTGAGCTGCAGCGCCGACAGGTTGATCGAGATCGGCATCGGCCCCAGACCCTGCTGCCGCCAACGCTGATGCTGGCGGCACGCTTCGCCGATGATCCAGGCGCCGATGTCGACGATCAGGCCGGATTCCTCGGCCAGCGGAATGAACTGGCCGGGTGCGATCAGGCCCTCGGTGGGATGCTGCCAGCGCACGAGACTTTCGACACCGGCAATCCGCCCGCTGCGCGCATCGATGCGCGGCTGGTAATGCAGGATCAGTTCGTTGCGTTCGGCAGCGTGCCGCAGGTCGCTTTCCAGGTGCAGGTGGCGGGTGACGCGGGCGTTGAGTTCGGGCGTGAAGAACTGGAAGTTGTTGCGGCCCAGTTTCTTGGCCTGGTACATGGCTGAATCGGCATGCCGCATCAGTCCTTCGATATTGTCGCTGTCGTCGGGGAAGACCGCAGCGCCCACGCTGCAGGAAATGTAGAGTTCGGCGGCATCGACCACGTGCGGCTGGCGCACCGACGGGATCAGGCGGTGTTCGACGATCTTGCCGATTTCTTCTGCGTTGATCACGTTGTTGAGGATGATGATGAATTCATCGCCACCGGGCCGGCAGACCGTGTCGCCTTCGCGCACCGATTCGAGCAGGCGGTTCGCCACCGAGCACAGCAACTGGTCGCCGACATGGTGGCCAAGGGAATCGTTGATGTTCTTGAAACGGTCCAGATCGACGAACAGGACGGCGACCTTGCTCTTGCGGCGCCGTGCCTGCTGGATCGACAGCGTCAACCGCTCGTCGCAGGAGAAGCGGTTCGGCAAGCCGGTCAGGGCGTCGTGGTGCGCCAGGTAATGGATGCGCTGCTCGCTCGATTTGCGCTCGGTGATGTCGAGCGACATTGCAATAAAATTAGTCACGGTACCGTTCAGATCGCGCACTGCGTTCATGACCAGCCACGCTGGATACGGCTCGCCGTTCTTGCGGTTGAACCAGATCTCGCCCTGCCACGATCCCTTCACGGTTGTCGTGTGTCGCACCGTCTCCATCACGTCAGGAGGATTGCGCGGCGCCAGCAGCACATCCGGCGTCTTGCCGATCACTTCATGCATTTCGAACGCGGTGCCGCGCCGGAATGCCTGGTTGACCATCAGCACCCGGCCGGCGCCATCCATGACGACGATGCTTTCCGAAGAGGCCTCGAACACCTTGGCCCACAGCGCCAGGCCGGACTCCATGAGTTTCATCCGGTTCATCGGCGTGAAGGTGGTCAGCACGGCCGACTGGCCCTGATAGTCGAGGCAGCGCGCAGACACCAGCGCCCACGACGGCGTCTCACCGGCGGCCCAGCGCACTTCGAATTCATCGACCACGCCGGTGTCGCTGAGTGACTGGAAAAAGTGGGCGCGCAGGGCCGGATCCATTCCGCGCTGCCACGGGTTATGGTCTTGGCCACCGAGCCAGGTCCGGGCCGCTTCGTTGGCATGCAGGATCCGGTGATCGGGAATCGAGGTGACCATCAGCGGAATCGGGATCGCCTCGATCATGGCGCGCTGGGCCTGCGCCGCGCTGGCCTGGGCGACCAGATCCTGCTGGTCCTGCCGTTGTGCATCGAGCTGCTGCAGCATGCTGTTGAAACCGGCGACCAGGCGGCCGATTTCATCGCTGCTGACCCAGTCGGCGCGCAGGGCGTAGTCCCCCGACTGCCGCACGCGCTGCGCGACGCTGGCCAGTTGCCGGATCGGGATCGCGATCTGCCGTGCCACCAGAAAGACCAGGGTCAGGATCAACGCCATCAGCAGCAGCGCGGTGCCCAGATGCAGCCACATGCGGTGGAATGCCTCATCGTTGCGTACCTGCAGCAATCGGTCCATATCGATCTGGGCGGCCGACCAGGCCTCGCGCAGGGCAGCAATCACCGCCGGCGCCGGATTGCCGATCGGATAAGACTGGACGCCCGCGCCTGCCGATCCGGCACCGACGCTTGTACCGGGCCCATCGTTGGACATGCCCGCGAGGGCCTGGCAATCCAGGCGAAAGCGCATGACGGCCGCCGTCAGCGCCAGCTGGCTTGGCAGGAGATGCACCTTCAGCTCCGGACTGCTGGCCTGGAACGCCTCGCTGTAGTCGCTGGCGATGCCGGCCAGGATCGCATCGATCCGTCCTTCGAGAATCAGGAATTTCGTCTGCTGCGTCTGGCGCGCAGACACCGGCGTGGCCGCCATCTGCCACGCCAGGCGATGCAGGCTATCGATCACATCGAGCAGTTCAGGAAAGCGCAGCACGATCAGCGACATCGTGTAATAACTGTCAAGGTCCGGATCGAGAATCAGGTTCGACTGGTTGCCGACCCGGGTCAGCAGCTCCCGCCCGAGCGCGAGCCGGCGGGCAGATTCGCGCTCGAGCGCCTCGGTGATGCGGGCGCTGCCGATCGCCGTGGGCGCAACGGCCGAGAGCACTGACACGAAGTCGCGACTCAGGCTGGCCGATCCCATGTCTTTTCCGAAGCGGGCTTCGGCCTGCGTGATGCGCGCCGCCAGCGCCGGCGACGGCGCTGGCGGCGGGGTGCCGCCAGTTTGCGGGAAGCGCGCCTGGGCATCCTCTTCCACGACGGCCAGCAGCACATCGCGCACGGTGGCAATGAATGCATTGCCGACGCTTTCTTTTTTGGCGAAATCGATGGCGATGTACTTCTCGCTGATCAGGATGCCGGAAATGAAAATCACGGTCGTCAGATCGAGAAAGTAAATCAGGGCGAGCTTGCGCCCGACGGTCAGGCTGCCAATCAATCGGGAAAGTCGGGTCGACATGGTGAGCAAGCAAAGTGAGCACAGTTGGGGAAGCAGCAATCTCCGTGCCATATATTTCCTTTAAGAAATAGTGCCTTGCGCGTATTCGCGCTGCAGTTTTGGTGCTTCCTGCCGTTACCACCGCGCGAACAGCTGCCAGCCGCCCCAGTAACGGGAAGCGGCATGGCATGGCGCTCGTTTGTGGTGCGCCTCCTGTCAGGCAGACTGAGAATTCTCAAAACTGTTGAGAATCCTCTCCCGTAGAGTCAATGCATGGTGCAGCGCCGCTCACGACCGGGCAGTGCGATCGCACCACATCGCGGTCTTTCCGGGAGGTTGTCATGCACGCGAATGGAGCAGTATTGCCATTGCACGCACGGGTAAGCCGGCTCGCATTGCATTGCATCTGGCTCGCTTTCCTGTCCTGTGCTGGCGGCTGCGCGGCACTGGCGCCGGGCATGCACTTCGATGCCGCGAAAGTACCGGAACAGCCTGCTGCCACCCAGGACCCGATCGTGGTGCCGATCACAGCGCAACTGGTGGCGGCGGAAAAGCACCAGCGCGAGCAACAGAATCTGCAGAATGCCAGCACGCTGATTACGCACAGCGGCCCGTACCGGATCGATAGCGGCGACGTACTTTCGATCGTCGTCTGGGACCATCCGGAACTCACCGGCGCGCAGAGCGCACCTGCCAGCGACAGCCTGCCAGCCAGCGGCATGCAGTCTGCAAGCACGGCGGCGTCGGCGGCCGGCTTCGTGGTCGATCAGCGCGGCACCGTCCAGTTCCCCTATGCCGGCATGCTGAAGCTGGCCGGCCTGACCGAGGAAGAGGCACGGCACGCACTCGCGCGCAAGCTCGCCTACTACATCACCCGCCCGGACGTGACGCTGCGGGTACAGTCCTATCGCAGCAAGCGCGTCTACATCGATGGTGAAGTCAAGACGCCGGGGATGGTGGCGATCAACGATATTCCGATGACGCTGGTCGAGGCGCTCAACCGTGCCGGCGGCGCCTTGCCGGAGGCCGACCAGAGCCGCATCGTGATCGTGCGGGATGGCGTCTCGTATCCGGTCAATCTGCTGCAACTGGTACAACGCGGCGTCAATCCCGCTTCGATCCTGCTCGTCAACGGCGATGTCGTGCGGGTCGTCTCGCGCCAGGAAAGCAAGGTCTTCGTCTCCGGCGAGGTGACGACACCAAAGGCACTGACCATGCACAATGGCAGGCTGACCCTGAACGAGGCGCTGGGTGAAGCCGGCGGCATCAATCCCAACAGCGGCGACGGCAGCCAGGTCTATGTGGTGCGCAATGCCGGCGATGCGCGACCCCTGGTCTATCACTTGAACGCCCGTTCCCCCACCGGCCTGGCGCTGGCGGAAGAATTCGAACTCAAGCCGAAGGACGTCGTCTACGTCGACGCGACGGCGCTGGCCAGCTGGAGCCGGGTGGTCAACCTGATCCTGCCAAGCGCCGTGTCGGGTGCGGTGTCGTCGGCGGCGACTTTCCGTGCAGTGAAATAAGCGAGGCATGCGGCGACATGGCATTGCAACCGGCTCCGCTTTCCGCTCCGATCATCATCCAGGATGAAGACGACTCCGCCTTCGGACGTTATCTCGCGACCCTGTTCGACCGGCGCTGGCTGATCGTCAAGGTGACGCTGCTGACGATGCTCGTGGGCGCAATGTATGCATTGGTCGCGCGTCCGGTGTTCGAGGCGAGCATGCTGATCCACGTCGAGGAGCCCAGCACCAAGGAGTCCAAGAACATCCTCGGCGAAATGGCGACCCTGTTCGACGTCAAGACCACCACGCCATCGGAGATGGAGTTGCTGCGCTCGCGCCTGGTGATTGCCCGCGCGATCGAGGATATGCACCTGTTCATCGAGGTCCGTCCGCACTACATGCCGGTGATCGGCAAGTGGCTGGCCGATCACAGCCACCAGACGCCGCTCGGCGCACTGCTCGGCACTGATCCTGGCGTGTCGGCGCAGGAGGCGCTGACGGTGTCACGATTCGACATGCCGATGAATATCGAGGAAACCGAATTCACGATCATCGCGGGGCCGGACCAGTCTTACCGCGTGCGCCAGGAAAGCCACCGGATCGACGCGGCAGGCCGTATCGGTCAGCGCCTGACCATCGACACAGACCAGGGGCCGATCGTTCTGCTGGTCGATCACCTGGCCGCCGCACCGGGAGAGCATTTCACGGTGCGGCGCCGTCGGCGACTGATGATGGTCGAGGAAATCCAGAAGGCGATGACGATTTCAGAACTGGGCAAGCAGTCCGGCGTCATCAGCATCACGTTGCGGGGCGAGGATGCACGCGCAGTGCATGCACTGCTGCGCCAGATCGGACAGCAGTACATCGCGCAGAATCTGGCGCGCAAGCTCGAGGAGTCGCAGAAGTCGCTCGCATTCCTCGACAAGCAGCTGCCTGACCTGAAGCAGCAACTCGAAAGCGCGGAAGCGAAATACAGCCAGTTCCGCAACAAGAACGGCACGGTCGACCTCAGCGAAGAAGAAAAGATCGCGCTGCAGCAGGTCGCGGCGGCCAAGGCACGACGGCTGACGCTGCAGCAACGGCGCACCGAGCTGCTGCCGCATTTCACGCCGAACCATCCGATGGTCGCGGCCGTCGATGCCCAGATCCGCGAGGTCAATACGGAGATTGCCGACGTGACGAGCCATATCCGGACGTTGCCGCTGATGGAACAGGAGGTGCAGCGCCTGAACCGCGAGGTCAGGGTCAACACCGATCTCTACACGGCGCTGTCGAACACCGCCCAGCAACTGCGGCTGATCACGATCGGCAAGGTCGGCAATGTGCGCCTGGTCGACACGCCGATGATGCCCGAAGCACCGATCTCGCCGAACCGCCTGCGCATCACGGCGCTGGCGGCGCTGGCGGGCATGCTGGGCAGCGTTCTTTTCATCCTGGCGCGCAAGGCGTTTTATGGCGGCATCGACGAACCGGAGCAGATCGAAAACCTGTTGCAGATACCGGTGTTCGCCACCATCCCGCACAGCCGCCGGCAGGAACACCTCCAGCACCGTGCGCCTGGCAGCCCCGGCAAGTCATCGTTGCTGGCGTATGCCGCCTCCGACGACGTGGCGATCGAAAGCATGCGGACCTTCCGGACCGCTCTGCAGTTTTCCTTGCTGGATGCACGCAACAACATCGTGCTGATCACAGGACCCATGTCCGGCGTGGGAAAGAGCTTCATTTCGGTCAACATGGCTGCCGTGGTGGCGATGACCGGCAAGCGGGTCATGCTGATCGACGCCGACTTCCGCAACGGTCGCCTGCACGACCATTTCGATGTACCCGCGGCAGGCGGTCTTTCCGACTACCTGCGGGGGGACTGTACGCTTGCCCACATCATCCATCGCAACGTCATCGATCATCTCGATTTCATCGCGACCGGCAGCCAGCAGCAGCATCCCGCTGAATTACTGCTGAGTCATAAACTCGGCACGCTGCTCGCGGCTCTGTCGCATGCCTATGATCTGGTGATGATCGACGCCGCACCGACGCTGGCGGTGTCGGATGCGATCATCGTTGCCGCCCACGCCGGTTCGATTTACCTCGTCGCCCGCGCCGGCGTCACGACACCGGGTGAGCTGCAGGAATCGTTGCGGCGCCTCAAGCAGGCGGGACTGGTGCCGCGCGGCGTGCTGTTCAACGACCTGAAGCTGCATCCCCACGGCGCCTACCATTATCCGTACCCGTACGGTCGCGCACGCCAGATACAGGTCGGATGGGAATCCGAACAGCCAGCAGGCGCAGCCGGCGCACAAGCCGGTCCGGACGGGCCAACGAATGCCATGCATGCCGCCGATCCCGCAGGTTCGACGCAGCCCTCGGCATGAACCTCGAGTCTGCTGGCAGTCTCCGTGCGCCGACTGCGGATCGCCCCTCGCCAACTGCAGGCAGCGCGCCGCGACTCGAGGTAGCCAACGCCAGCCGCGATGCAGGGACACCGGGACGGATGGGCGATCCGGTCAACGCGGTCGATCCATTCACGATCGACTATCACCATGATCATGTCCCGGCCTACGTTGAAGCCGAACTCGACCGCCTGTATCAGAACGTCTACGCCTCGCTGCCAAAACTGCTGATCTACGGCGGCATCGATCGCGTCAGTACATACGTCGTGCGACAAGCCGGTGAGCTGATCGCGATCTGGCTGTTTCGCGTGCGTGGCGATGTGGCGGAAGTACTCAATGAGCTCATCGAAGTCGGCAAGGCTGAAGCCAACCGGTTCAGCAAGTGGCTGTTCGACAAGAAGCCCGGGATCAAGGTCATCCGGTTCCGCGCGATCCGACCTGTTCTGGACCGGCTCGACTATCCCTTCCAACATGTCAACCAGTCGGAGGATATCGTCGTCCAGCTGCCACCGACGACTGCAGACTATCTGCCGCTGCTCGCCAAATCGACCCGCAAGATGATCAAGGGCGATCACAACAAGCTGATGCGGGCCTTCCCCGACTTCCGCTATGAGGTACTTGCCCTCGGTGAAGCGACCGACGCCCAGATACGTGCCATTCTCGATCTGAGCCGTGCACGCATGGCAGTCAAGCACAAGACCAGCGCCTACCATGCGGTGGAAGTCGAGCGGGTGCTGCGCATGTGCCGCAAGTACGGGGTAATCGGCATCGCAACCGCCAACGGCAGGATGTGCGCCGGCACGATCAGCTACAGGATCGGCCGGCATTACTTCATGAAGACCAGCGCCCACGATTCTGCATTCGATGCCTATCGCCTCGGCAACATGGTCTCTTATCTGTGCGTCGCACAGTGCATCGACGCCGGCGGGGAGGAGGCCCATTTCCTGTGGGGAGAATATGACTTCAAGTACTCTCTGCTGGGTGTGAAGCGCAATCTCGACAATCTTTTCATCTATCGATCCCGCCTGCAGGCCGCCTGTCATCCGCGCCTCGCGCTCGGCGCGGCGTACGGCAGCATCATCCGGCGCTGCAAACTGTGGCTCCATGCCGGGGCCCGGGATCATCGTCCCTTGCAAACCCGGCTTCTCGATCTCTCGCGCCGTCTGCGTATCCGGATGCATCCCTGAGCACCCGGCGAATCGCCTGCACATCGCGCCTTCTTCCCGATTCTCGCGGTTTTAATGACGCGATGTTATAAAAAAACTATCTATAAATTCATCGCAATTTGTATTGCACCAAGATCGGCATTCGACCCGCCGTCGATCTTCCCCCTAAAGTTTCGATCAATAATTTTACTTGGAGAAATTATTTTATTTCTTTAGGGAACCCTCACAAATTTTCTTACTCAGAAGCTACATCAATTCAATAAATTGATATTGATCAAAGTTTGATAATTTGAAAAGGGAACTACATGGCGAAACTAGCAATCAACCGAATCCATCTCAATACGATCATCTGCATTTTGTCTGCTTCACTCGCTGCCTGTGGCGGCGATGGTGGCCAGCAAGGCACTGCGTCACAAGTCGGACCACAAGTCGGACCAACAGCCGGATCACAAGCTGCCCCTACCGCGGAACCGTCCGCCCAAGCGGCCGTGGCGACGCCCATCACTGGCAGCGCACCAGCCGTACTTACCAACAGCGTGATCAGCGGCCCAGTCGTGACTGCGGCAAATTGCTCGGCTTCTGCCGTATCCTCCGCGATCAATAGCGTCGCCAATGGTGGAACGGTCAACATTCCTGCCGGCGACTGCAACTGGGGTACGACACAAGTCAATGTGCCGGCTGGTATCTACCTGCATGGCGCTGGCAAGGACGTCACCAAGATTTCTCGGGTAGGCACGGTTTCCAACAACAACTACCTGATCGCGTTCGACTGCTCCAATGGCAAGGTCGCGATGCTTTCCGACATGACGCTGATCGGAAACTACAATCCGTCGATCCAGGACAACGGCCTCGGATTGATGCAGGGCTGTGTCGACTTCAAGGTCTTCAACTCGAAATTCACGCACTTCATTTTCTCGGGACTGTATGTCGGCAGCAGCGAGCGCCAACGCGGCGCGATCTACAAGAATGACTTCATCGATAACTATCGCACCGAAGTCCACAATCTTGGATATGGCATCGTGGTGTATGGCGGCGGTACATGGCCAGCGCTGGAACTCGGATCGCAAAATGCAGTTTTTGCGGAGGACAACTACTTTTCCGGAAACCGGCACAACATTGCCTCCAATAACGGGTCCCGTTACGTATTCCGTCACAATGTCGTGATTGCCAACGATACCGACAAGGATTTCGCGCAGACGGATGCGCATGGCAAGTCGTCGTCGCCGCGCGGCTCGCGTAGCTGGGAAATCTATAACAACACCTATTCCGCCAATCTGACCAGTGGTCGCGAGCGTACCTCGATCGGCATACGCGGCGGCGACGGCGTGGCGTTCAACAATACGATGACCTCCAACATCGCTTACCCGATCGAACTCCAGGTCGAAGGATTCAGCTGCGGCACCTATCCTGGACCGGATCAGATTCGTTCCGCTTACTTCTGGAACAATACGACCAACGGTCTGCCTTACGGCATCCTGAACGACTGCACCAGTTCGCTCCAGCTGGGACGGGATTATTTCGTGACGGCCCGTCCAGGTTACGTTCCGTACACCTATCCGCATCCTTTACGGTCCTTGTAATCGAGCTGTGATGTGATCGTTACCCGGGACCGAATCCGGGCATGCGCGGCCACGAACCTGCCTCGCAGTGGGTAAGTATTGCGTGCCCAACGGTCCTGTCGTTTCAAGCGGACGCCTCAGGCGTCCGCTTTTCGTTTGAAAAGCCATTGCTGGATGAAGCGCAGCATGAACACACTGTTGGTGACCAGATAGCGACGCGCCAGCCGCCGCGGATTGGTGCCAAGCCGGTGCAGCCATTCCAGCCCATAATCCCGCATCCATCGCGGTGCGCGCCGGATGACGCCGGCGTGAAAATCGAAGGCTGCGCCGACGCCGAGCATGACGGCGGCGATTTCACCGCGGCGGGCCATGATCCATGCCTCCTGTTTCGGACAGCCCAGGCCGACGAAGACCATGTGCGGCCGCGTGGCATTGATGTTGTCGACCAGCGCTTGTTGTTCATGATTGGTCAAAGGGCGGTAGGGCGGTGAATGCATGCCGGCGATTTGCAGTCCGGGATATGCGGTGATCGCCGCCTGGCGCAAGCGCGCCAGGGTGGTCGCGCTGCTGCCATAAAAGTAGACCCGCAGTTGCCGCCGTTCGGCATCGCCCAGCAGGTGCCACATCAGGTCCGGACCAGAGACCCGGTGCGGTACTGGCTGGCCGAGGCGTCGCAACGCCCAGGCAACCGGCGCACCATCGGGTGCCGCGAGATCGGCGCCATCGAGAACATGTTGGAATTGCGGATCACTGTCTGCGGTGACGACCGAGTGCACGTTGCACAGATAGACGGCGCGCGACTGCCGCGCAGTTGCCCATTCGAGAATGCGGCGGCGGGCACTTTCCTGGTCGACGGCGTCGATGAACGTGCCCAGGACAAACGCACCATCGCGCGGCCGCTCCTGCGTACCGGTTGCATTGGAAGTCATGGTCATGATCGGACGCTTGCGCCGGCATCTACTATCGGCGGTCGCGTATCGGCTGCCACGCGAGAAACCACTTCACCAGCCGGTTCGATCAATGCGTCTGGCCCCGGTTCCGGTTCGTCGATGGCCGCCCGATAGATCGCCATCAAGGACGTGTAATTTCGTGCGGCGCTATAGCGGCGCGCATATTCCTCCCAGCCGGCCCGGCCCATTGCTTCCATTGCCTGCGGGTGGCGATCGGCCCACTGCACCTTCGCATGCAGGTCGCGCGCATCGCCAGGACGAAACAGCAATCCGGTCACCCCATCGGCGACCATTGCGCCAAGCGAACCGATTCGACTGGCAATGACTGGCCGGCTGCAGGCGAATGCTTCGATCACGACGCGCGACCCTGTCTCGAAACAGATGCTCGGTACGATTGCATAGCGCGCCGCACGCATGCGCTGCATGACTTCTTCCGGCGGCCGGGCGCCGAGTGCAGCGGTGCCGAACTGCGCCTGGACATCGGAGGCGAGCGGACCGTCACCGATGATCGATATCGGCGCCAGACCGCTGATGCCGTAGGCAGCGATCAGGACCGCGATTCCTTTTTCGCGCGACAGGCGGCTGACGCAGATGCCGCCGGCTTGGCCGTGCGGCGGCGGTGCGGATGGTACCGCCGAGGGCCTCACCGGGACATCGATGAAATTCGGCTTGATGCACAGCTTTGCAGCCGGCAGGCCGCCTGCGATGAACTTGTCCCGGCAGAACGCGTTGTGCGTGATGTAGCGGGTCACCCGCGCGCGGTAGCTGCCCGCTGTCCGGTGCAGGGTCAGCATGGCAGCCACCGCGGTCGACTGCAGGCGGTGATCCCGATAGCAGCGATGCAGGCCGGCGCGCCATGGAAGATGGCCAAGGCAGGCTTCGCATACGACACCGTCACGCAGGAAATTCGCCTCCGCACACAGCAACCGAAAATTGTGGAGTGTCTGGACCAGCGGAATCCGGTGCTGATGCGCGGCCCAGTAGAGGGACGGCGAAATCAGCGGAAACGTGTTGTGCGCATGGATTACCGCCGGGCGGAATTCGGCGCACAGCAAGCCGACCTCGCGGCGCGTGCGCGCCGACCAGAGGACCGAGGCCGCCACTTCGCTGGCGCTCAGTCCAGGAATTTCGTCGTTGTCGCGGTAGTACGTCTGCACCTCGTGTCCGTACTGGTGCAGCAGCGCGATTTCAGCCTCGACCACCGCATCCTCGCCGCCACGATGCTGGTACCGGTTATGCACGACGAGAATTTTCACGCTGCCGCTCCGATCCTGCCATCCGGCTGGAATGTGAGGCGCGCCAACGCGCCGTTGGTAAGGCAGCGATCGGATGACAGCCGTCGCGCCACCCGGGCGAAAAATGCATCGAGCGCCGGCCAGCAATCGAGCTGGTCGATTTCCCAGCTATGGCACCACAAGTGAAATTGCTGCCCGGTGTCACATGCATGGTCGAATAGCGCGGCAATCCGCTGCAGCCAGTCGGGATGACGCAGCGCCATGAGTAACCCACGGTTGCGCAGCCGCCAGGCACCGCCACTGAGGAGATTGCGCAGATACACCTGCGCCACGTGCGGATAGAACTGGATTGTCGTCGGCATGGCGAACGGGTCCGAGCCACAATCGAACCGCAGGTTCATGGTGCTGCGGGCAAAGCGGAAGCCCGCCGCCTCCACCATGCGTTGCTGGGCCGGCCCGAAGCGCCCGCCCGGGTAGCAGAAGCCATTCACCGAATGGCCCACGATATCTTCCAGGGCCGCCTTGCCGCTGGTGATCTGGCGATTGCCTTCCTTGCGGCCGACCCGGTCGAGAAAACAGTGATCGCGGGTGTGAGAGCCGATCTCGAAATGGCGGTCGATCTCGGTAAGCGCCTTGTGGCCAAGAACCGGGCGCCCCTCCCGGTTCATGATCGGGACATAGAACGTCGCCTGCAAGTCATGGCGGGCGAACAGATCGGCCATTCGGGAATCATTCGGATGACCATCGTCGACCGAGCAGGTAAAAAGGGCACCGGGCGGGCCGCCGGAACGGGCGTTGCTCGCTGGATCCGCACCGGGCGCAACGGGTGTCGGGGGGCAACCCGGGTGGGAGGCCGGTTGGCAAGCCGGCTTCACGGCCGCTCCAGGCAGGCGAGTACGCCGTCGCAAAATCGGGTTGTCATGTTTTCAATCGTGTAGCGTGACGCGCTGGCAGTGGCCTGATCGCGCAGCGCCTGCATCGTCTCGGGGTCGCGCAGCGCACCGATCACGGCCTCGGCGTAACTGGCCTCGTTGTCGGCGGTCATGATGCCGTTGCGGCCGGAGTCGAGATAGGCGATCTCGGGCGAATGCAGGCCGCAGTCGGTCGTAAAGATCGGGATGCCGCCGACGAAGGCGTCGAGGATGCCGAGACCGACGAGGCCCGGATTGAGCAGCACGTCCGCCAGCACCAGCGCCGTCGCCTTCTGGGCGCCTTGCAGCGGTCCGGCGTAGTGGATCCAGTCATGCCGGGCTGTGGCAGCCTCCACTTCGGGACGCTGTGGACCGGCGCCGACGATGAGCACTTGAAAACCAGGCACGCGTGCCTTGATCCGCAAGGCCGCGGCGAACAGGAAATCGAGCCGTTTTTCCCGATACAGCGACCCGATGAACAGTCCAAGCGGACCCTCCTTCAAGCCATGGCGCTGCCGAAAAACGGTGAGCGCAGCGGCATCGACCTGGCGGCACAGACGCGCCAGGCAGGCGGTGTCGACCGCGTTGTCGACCACCGTCGTCGACGCCGGTGGAAAGCCGGCGCGCCGTATCAGCGCGGCGGTCATGTCGGTGTAGGCGAACCACCAGTCGACCTTGCGGATCGTCCAGCGTTTGAACACTTCCCGCAATCCATCCGGCCGCCGCGATTGCAGGTTGCAGCCGTGTCCCCAGAAGGCAAGGTGCCGCGGCCGACGCACGAACATCAGCCACAGGTTGTAGAGCAGCTTGTTCTCGTGCAGGACGATGACCAGGTCGGCGCCGGCGGCATGGCGGCCGAAGGGTTGCCAGCACAGCCGATTGCCGAACAGGTAGTACGTGCGCAGCGAAATCGCCCACGGCAGCATGCCCGCGTCCTTCTTCGATTTTTCGGCGCTGGTCGCTTCACCCACCAGGAGGATCAGTTCAATGCCGCGCGCCGCCATCTGGCTGCGCAGGCTTTCATAGAACGCCACGCGGTAATGGGTCAGGAAGCGCTCGACGATCACGACCCGGCGCTGCTTGCACGGCTGCAGTTTGTCCGCTGCGGCCTCGGTGGTTCCGGGTGCTGGCAGTGTCGGACCGCGCCGATCCCGCTCCCTCTGCGCGGTTGCTCCCGGTCCCGATACGGCGGCGAACGAACGCGCGGCGCACGGGGCCGGTCTGCCAAACATCGATTTCGTGTTCATGATCGGCCTTTATCTGCGGTAGCGGGTAGGCACCAGGGTAAAAAAGACGGCATGCGCCGTGCCCGGCAACCTGCGGCCGGCGCCGAGCAATGCCAGCGTCAGCAAGAGTAACCAGATGGGATTGCGGGGCGATACCAGCGTGGCTTCGGTGGTGTTATAAACGAGCACCGCCAGCATGAACGGCAGGGCGCACACCCGCAGTTCGCGCGCGATCCGTGTCGACCGGTTCAGCTGCAGGAAGGCCGTGGCCAGCAGCGCCAGCACCAGCAGGATCGAGGGCAGGCCGCCGGCGACGCCCAGGTCGAGATACCCGTTGTGAAAGGTGGTGTACTGCATGCCGACCGTGCGGATCACGTGCGCATGATCGTCGAAGCTCCAGCCGGTCCAGGGCTGACGGCGGATCAGGTCGATGCCGTCGGCCCAGATCGTGGTCCGCCCGGAAAAATCCCCGGACCGTCCGGCCACACCCAACACCGATGACAGATTCACGACCGATGCGAGCGTGACGACCAGCATCGTCAGCACCGGTACGACCAGCAGCGCGCCGAGCGAGAGCAGCCGTCCGCCACCGCGTTTCAGGCGCAGCATCACCGCCAGCACGCAGGCCGACGACAACATCGACGTGACGCTATCGGCACCGGCCATCGCCAGGGTGGCCAGCAGCATCACCGTGAATGGCCCGACGCGCGCGATCCGGTTGCCGGCAGGCCTGGCGATCGCGGCGGCGGCACCCGCCCAGAACGCACAGAACGCAAGCGCGCCCAAGGTGTTCGCCTGCCCGGTCAGCCCCGTCCAGCGGCCTTCCCAGTCGATTGCGTAGGCTGGCAGCAGCACAACCGCGCCGAGCTGCGGCAGCAGGCTCATGCCGAGTGCCCAGCTTGCTTCCGCAGGCATGCGCCACGGATCGGTCTGGTAGCGCAGCGCTGCGGCAAGTGCGATCAGTACCGCGCCGCAGTTGTGCAGCAAATTCATCACCACTTTTTCAGGATTGTAGGTCCACGCGACGCTGGCGCCGACCAGCGCGAGCAGTAGCAGCAGCGGCCAATGCCGTAGCAGCAGGCGCAGCGACAGGTGTGGCCGGCGGATGACGACGACTGCCGAGCAGAGATAGAGGCCGCCCAGGAGAACCACCTGCAGCGCCGAGCTCAGCGAATTGGACTGCGCCGTCAGCTCGATCGAGCGCGCATAGACTTCCTCGATGAGAGCCGGCTTGGCTGGCTCGAGCGCGCGGCCCAGCGGCAGACCCTGGATGAACAGCCACACCAGCAGCGGCACGCTGCCGTAGCGGCTGCGTCGGCGCGACGAGACCCGCAACGGTGGCGGTGCGTCCGGCGAGCGCGGTGGCTGCACCGACTGAGGCGGCTGCAGCAACAGCGGCATGGCGCCGGACGCGCCGTCAGCGCTTGCCAGTGACACGGTATTCCTCCAGATAGCCATCGCTGACCAGGGTCGCGAGCTGGCCGGTCGCTGCCGCCAGCCGCACCGTCAGTGCCACATAGCGGCGGTAGGACACGCAACGCATGACCGGCGCGAGCAGCAATCCGCCGCCAAGCTGCGCCAGCTTGCCGATCGACCAGCCGAGCTTGCGCCACGGCGACGTCGGCTTGACGAAGATCCGCGCGTAGTTCTGCCCATCCCGAAAGCTACGCCGCCGCAGTGACGCCAGCGTCAATCGTGCCGGTGATACCGGTTCCGTGGCACGGGCTTCCTCGCACCACACCATGCGCACCCCGGCCTGGTGCAGGCGATGGAAGAAGTCGGTATCTTCGCCGCCGGTCAGTCCGAATGCGGGATCGAAGCGCATTGCCGTCACCGCACGGGTACGGACCAGTACATTGCCCGAGCCGCCATACTGCACGACGTCGCCGGTGCCATGCAGTTGCTTGGCAAAGCAAGGCAGTGCCCAGGACGGCGCATCGGCCGGCAGCTCGCTGACCACCGGCCCGAAGACGACATCGCACCGGAATTCGCACATGCAATGCAGCAGGGAGGCCAACCAGTACTGCGACACCGTCTGATCATCGTCGACAAAGGCGAAGCAGGCCGCCCGCACGTGTCGCATTGCGCGGTTGCGGGCCAGGGCGATGCTTTGTTCGGGTTCGATGTCATACACGATGTCGGGCGCTGCACCGGCGCCGGCCAGCGGGTAGCCGCCGGCAGCGACAGCGCGCGCACTGCCGTCGATGTCGTTGTCGATGACGATGATGCGCATCGCGATGCCTTCGAGCCGCTGCGCCGTCAGCGACGTCAGCAGGCGTTCCAGCAGGTGCGGCCGGCGAAAGGTGGCGATGCAGACATCAACCGGTATGACCATGGTCCCTCCGGATTTCCCGCCACACCAGAAACGACAGCAGCACTTCGCCGACCGCAACCGCCCAGATCGCGCCGGGCGGCCCGACCAGCCGCACCAGGATCAGCGCGGAGACCACCGCTGCCATCGCGCTGGCCGCCGACAGGAGCGTCAGGATGCGAAATCGGCGCAGCACTTGCAGCATCGCGCTGCCGCCATTGAGGATCATCTGGTTGCACACCACCACGCACCAGATCCATACCAGCGACTGCACGCCCGGATCATGCCGTCCCAGCACGAGGTCGGCGACCACCGAGAGGCTTTGCAGCAGCACGAACGAATAAGCGATTGCCAGCAACAGCAACCCCACGGTGAACAGGAGCACCAGCCGGATCAGCTGGTGCGGATGGGCCTGGCGTAGGTCTGCCATGCGCGGCATCGCGATCTGGTTCACCGCCGGCAGCAAGAACGAGAACGGCGAGACGAAGATGCGCGCCGCATTCGCCTGGCCGACGCCGGTCGGCCCGAGCAGCGCCGCCAGCACGTAGGTGTAGGTCTGCGACTGGACCCAGCTCACGGCCACGCCGCCGAGCGCCCAGCGGCCCTGTTGCCAGGATTGACCGAAGTCGAGCAAGCTGGCGCGCAGTCCCGGCGGAATCGTCAATGGCGAGTAGCGATAACCGATCACGGCGCTGATCGCCATGCCTGCGCCGCTCAGCAGCAGCACGTGAATCACCGTCAGCGGAATGCCGGCCGCGCGTTCGATGGCGAGCCCGGCGGCGAGGATCGCCACGGCCAGCCCGCTGACCCAGACGGCCAGGCGCTCGACCCGCATGATGTAGGCATAACGGATGAAGAATTCTTTGCACAGGAACAGGATCGCCATCAGCGCGACGGCGCACACGGTCGGAAAATAATCCGCCAGCCCGGGGTCGAGCAGAAATGCCAGCAGCAGCGTCAAGCCCACCAGCAGCAGGGTGAGGACGCCGAGAATCAACACCGACTGCAGCATCCTGCTGGCGTAGGCGGTCTGCTGTTCGGCCTCGACTTCGGCCATCGTGACCAGCATCTGGGTCAGGATGATGGCATTGCCGACCCCGACATACAGCATGCAGATGCCGTAACAGATGCCATAGATGCCGTACTCGCGCAGCGGCAGCGTTCGTGCGAGGTAGACGCCTACCGCGAAATTGCTGCCGCTGCTGATGACCTGGTTGAGCAGGCTCAGTAACAGCGCGTTTTTCAGCGGCTGGCGCCGGAACGAATGGCAGATATGGACAATGCGCAGACGCAGACCGCTCGTGTGAAATGGAAGGCGCATTGCCGGATACCGCAGGCTCACAAGCGTGCTGCACCGGCAGTACTGACGAAATGACGATATGTTTCTGCCAGGCCGTCGCGCAACGCTACCGTCGGCGTCCAGCCAAGGGCGCGTAACCTGCCGCTGTCCATCATCTTGCGCGGCGCGCCATCCGGCCGGCTGCGATCGAAACAGATGCGGCCGCGATAGCCGACTACCTCACCGATCAATTCGGCGACGTTGCGAATCGAGTGTTCTTCGCCAGCACCAACGTTGATGTGCGATACCCGCGGCACGGTATGCGCGGCGTAGGCGTCGTGATCGAGCGCCATCACATGCAGGCTGGCCGCTGCCATGTCGTCGACATGCAGAAATTCGCGCAAGGCGCCACCGCTGCCCCAGATCTCGACCTGCGGCGCATCCGCCAGCAAGGCTTCGTGAAAACGCCGCATCAGCGCCGGTATCACATGGCTGTTTTCCGGGTGATGGTTGTCACCCGGGCCGTACAGATTGGTCGGCATGATGCTGCGGAAATCGGCGCCATACTGCCGGTTGTAGCTTTCGCACAGCTTGATGCCGGCGATCTTGGCCACGGCATACGGTTCGTTGGTCGGCTCCAGCAGACCGGTCAGCAGCGCCTCCTCGGCCATCGGCTGCACCGCCGCGCGCGGATAGATGCAGGAGGACCCCAGGAACAGCAACTTGCGCACGTCATAGCGCCATGCTTCATGGATCACGTTTGCCTGCACGATCAGGTTTTCATAAATGAATTGGGCAGGGTAGGTTGCGTTCGCATGAATCCCGCCCACTCGGGCGGCTGCGAGATAGATTTCATCGACGTGGGTTCGATCGAAGAAGTCGCGGACCTGCGCCTGCTCGCACAGATCGAGCTCCGCGCGGGTGCGGGTGACGACGATGCCCTGCTCGCGGCGCTCCAGCGCCCTGACAATCGCGGAGCCGGCCAGGCCCCGATGGCCGGCGACGAAAATTTTTTTCTGCCGATGCATGCTCATGCGAGTTCCTTCATCAATTGTCGATTTCTTTCAAATCGCTTACTGATTGTGGCGGCGTGGGACATGGCTGATTTGCCTTTTCGCAGACGCGGCATGACAAAGTCGCATACCCAGACCAATTATTCCGACAGTGTCTTCAATAGACGTTCTTGCCGGTCCAGCCGCGCCATGCGGTGCGGATCACGATGCGCAAATCCATCCAGAGCGACCAGTTGCGGATGTAGTACAAGTCGAACTGCACCCGCTTTTCCATCTTGTCGACCGTGTCGGTTTCGCCGCGGTAGCCATGGATCTGCGCCCAGCCGGTGATGCCGGGCTTGACCCGGTGACGCAGCATGTAATGTTCAAGCAGCTTCTTGTAGATTTCATTGTGGGCCAGCGCATGTGGCCGGGGACCGACCACCGACATGTCACCCATCAGGACATTGAGGAATTGGGGCAGCTCATCGAGGCTGCGATGGCGCAGGAATGCGCCGAAGCGTGTCACGCGTGAATCGCCTTGCCGCGCCTGCGTGACGCCACCCTGCTCGCGGTGGACCGCCATCGTACGAAATTTATAGACATCGAATTTGCGGCCATTGAGGCCCAGTCGCGACTGCTTGAACAGGACCGGACCCGGCGAGGAAAACTTGATGCCGGCAGCGATCAGGAGGAACAGCGGCCACATCGTGATCAGTACGGTTGCTGCAAACAGCTTGTCAAACAGCGTCTTGAGGATGCCCTGGCCGCCACGTGCCACCGGCGCATTCAGGTCGAGTGCAGGAAAGCCAAGAAAATCCACCATCTGCAGACTGAGCACCTGCATCGACAAGGTATTCGGAATCCAGCGCACGTCGGCCAGCACATTGCGCAGGAGATGATGCAGAGCGCGCAGATCCGCCGCCGCCGTCATGGGTAGCGTGATCCAGAGTTCGTCAATCTCGTTGACAGTTACGTAATCGGTAATCTGATCGAGCGCCGCGATGATGGCGACGCCCTTGTCGGTGACCGGCAGTTCCTCTTCGCCGCCGTTCAGATAGACACCCACGACGTCATAGCCGTACCAGGTCTGCTCCATTGCCCGGCGATGCATTTCGCGACCGATCGGGTTGTAGCCGATGATGAGGACGCGCCGATTGTTCAAGCCTTGTGTCCGCAGGCGCCGCAACAGCATGTACACGCAGCTCCGGCAAGCTGCGAGCAATGCCAGGCCGAGCAGATACCAGTACAGCATCCAGAGGCGCGACAGCTCGCCGACGTGATGGATCAGGAAGCTGAAGACCAGACCCATCAACAGAACCAGTGACCATGACATGGCCAGCCGCAGGCCGAGCACGCGCAATGAACGGCCGCGCCAGGACACGTAGAGGTCGAACTGCGGAAACAGCAGAAACGCCAGCGCGGCACAGAAATACAGCATCACTGAATGGATCGGCGCAATATCGGAAACCGCCGCATCGAACCTGAGCAATGCGGCTAGCTGGCCGGCCAGTACCAGCGCCGACAGGTCGAGCACGCGCATGCCAAACTCGACATAAGATGAACCGGCCTTCAGAACGTCTCGCATGATCACCGCTGCAAATGCCCAACTCGAACCCTGAACCATGCCGCGGTCTTGCGTCTTCCGTTCGCGGCACCTGCCGGCCCCGCGCCGTCGTCAGAACCGTCTTGGCTGCAAGCGGTAGTGAATGCATTCCGCTTTTCGAGTCACCATGGTAGTCACAAAAATGTTCACAAAATTTGCAAGCGATGCAGGTTTGTGGCTTGTCAATCAGTCTACCTACCGAAAAGTACACCCGCGCAGTAATTCCCGGTTCTGGTGCGGACGCACCGATAACCGGGCGAAATGTGGCTGCGTTGGAAAGTGGTGCGGAGGACCCGCGATGGTGTTTCTGCAATGGAAAATTATGTCTTTTCGCTGATTTTTATGTGCATCGCAACATGCTCATTATTGGTGCGGACTGAACATTATTTTTCATGGAAAGCCCGGCGCCAGGATATTATTCAAAATACTGATATCAGTTATATGAAATGAATATTGGGATATTTTATTGCGATGCGACATAGTGAGGTTGTCTCCTCTGTATCCCAACGATATGGATTTAACCCGCCGCAACTGGCGGGTTTTTTTTGTCCGCTGCATTTGCACGGCTTTGAGCAGGCACAGGAAATTGTCCACCAGCGGCGAGCGCTGGCACCACTCGATGCCGGCCGTTTTTCAGCCGGCTTTCGGCCGTTTTTCAGTCGGTGCGCATGCCGGGGGCCGGCGCCGACTCCGGCCGATTGCCGACGCGTTCGAATTCCGAAATCACTTGTCCGCCGAAAAGCAGCAGGGTAGCGGCGATTTCAAGACTCAACAACACGACGATGGCTGTCGTCAGCGAGCCGTAGACCACGCTCACCTGCGAGAGGGTCGCAAAATACCAGACCAGCACATGGCGGGTGATTTCCCAGAGGACCGTCGCGGTGACCGCCCCAACCAGC
>JACMOV010000083.1 GCA_014377845.1 Herminiimonas sp. | reverse complement strand
CTATCGCCTTGCATCGCCCATGGTCCACAAGGCGCTTGAGTCGGTGCCGTCGAATCACCGCAAGCGCACCAGGCTGAAGCGGGAATTCAAGACGCAGGTATCCGACGCAGTGGAATCGTACCTGCGACAGCACTGCCTGCTTCCGGAGTGAGCGTTATTCCCTGCGGTCGATGCTAACGTGCCGACATTGATCCGCGGCGAAACCGAGACAACCGGCAGCCCCCGCGCGATCCGGTAGATTGCGCGGCACTGGACCGGGTATTTCGGCCGCCGGCCCGAAAACGTTCTCTGGAAATGCTCTGAGCTTATGTAGCCGTCAGGTCCGCTGCTGCAGCCAGCGCTGCGATTCCGTCAGGAGGTGCTCGCGAAACACCGCGGCAATCGGCGACAGCTTTCTACCCAACGGGTGGACGATGTGCCACTGCGAGCTGATCGGAAAACCCGTTACCTTCAAAACGACGACTGCCGCATCCGCCGCGCTGGCATAGAGCGCATGGCGGGAGACGACCGCGATGCCGAGATTTCCGGCGACCGCTTCCTTGATGGCTTCATTGCTGCCCAACTCCAGGCGCAGTTGCGGCTTGAATTTCTCGCGCTTGAAAAACGCATCGGTCGCCATGCGCGTGCCCGACCCCAGCTCCCGCAGAATGAATCGCTCGCTGCCCAGTTCGGCGAGATCGATTTGCCGGCGCCGCGCCATGGCGTGTTCGTTGGCGGCGATTACCACCAGCGGGTTGGGCATGAAGACTTCGTCTGCCAGCGCGATATCGGTCGGCGGCATCGACATGATGCACATGTCGTCGAGGTTGTCGCGCAAGCGCTGGAGGACACCGTCCCGGTTCAGCACCTCGAGGGCGATGTCGATCTCGGGATACATCGCGCAGAAGGACCCGAGCAAACGTGGCACAAAGTACTTCGCCGTGCTGACGACGGCGACCTTCAACTTGCCGCGCTTGAGTCCCTTGGTCCCATCCATCTTCTGCTCGAAAGAATCCCACGCCGTGGCGATCTCGCGTGCCGTGCGGGCCAGTTCGTTACCAGCATCGGTCAAATGCACGCGGCGGGCGATGACTTCATAGAGCGGCAAGCCGATCGCGTTCGTGACCTCTCGCAGTTGCATCGAGGCCGTCGGCTGGCTCACATGCGTGGCGCGGGCAGCGCCGCTGACGCTGCCGGATTCCGCTAATGCAAGAAACAGCCGCAACTGTCGGAAGGTGATGTTCATAGGGTTTTATCTATACGACTTGATTGATCAATCGATTTTACTTTACTTCTCCGGCTCCGTAGCATCCGGGTCAAAGGAGAATCCCACCATGAAAACCCTGCTCGATCCTGCCATCCTCTTTTTCATCTTCGGCGTCCTCGCTGGCGCGCTGAAATCCAATCTGGAAATTCCGTCACCGATCTCGCGCTTTCTGTCGCTATACCTGCTGATGGCGCTGGGCCTGAAGGGGGGCTTTGCACTCGCGCATTCCGGCTTCACGGGGCAGGTGGCGACGAGCCTGGGATGCGCCGTCCTGCTGGCCGTCGCGGTGCCGATGCTCGGGTACGGTCTGCTGCGGCGGTTCCTGTCGGATTTCGACGCCACCGCCGTCGCGGCAACCTACGGCTCGGTCAGCGCGGTGACATTCGTGACGGCCGTGCAGACGCTGGAGAACCAGCATGTGGTCTTCGGCGGCTACATGTCCGCGGCGATGGCCCTGATGGAATCGCCTGCAATCATCCTCGCGGTCCTGTTCGCCAATGCCTTGCGCCAGAAGCAGGCGGCAAGCATGGCGCCGACCAGCAGCGGCGATGCGGCTGTGCTGACCATTGGCACACCCCCACCGGCTGCAGGCATCCCGATCGGCAAGATTCTGCACGACTCGTTCACTGACGGTGCGCAACTGCTGCTGCTGGGGGCGATGGTGATCGGCATCCTGAGCGGCGACGCCGGCAAGGTCGCGATGCAACCTTTCTCGGGCGACCTGTTCAAGGGCATGCTGGCCTTCTTCCTGCTCGACATGGGATTGCTGACTGCGCGCAGCTTGTCCCAGCTGCAGGGCAGGTCGCCCTGGCTGATTGCCTATGCGATCGTCGCGCCGCTGGTACACGCAACGCTGGCGCTGTTGCTGGCCTGGATGCTCGCAATACCTGCAGGCGATGCGACGCTGCTGATGGTGCTGGCCGCAAGCGCCTCCTACATCGCGGTACCGGCGGTGCTGCGGTACGCCATCCCGGAGGCCAGCCCCTCGCTGTATTTCGGCTTGTCGCTGGGGATAACGTTTCCGTTGAACCTGTTGTTCGGTATCCCGTTGTACAGCTTCGTTGCGCAGAGGGTTCTGGGTTGAAGATCGAAGGGTGGAGGTTGCAAGCGGCACCCGGTAGCCCGGAAGGTCAGGAAGGCAAATCGATCCTGGACTGCACACGGGACGCCACCACCACCACCGGTATCGACCCCGAACGGGCGCGTAGCTGTCCGCACCCGCCGTCGGCTTCCTGGCCTGCCGAGTCGCGCAGCTTGGTCAGCACGCCGCGCAGATGCAGCGCATGCGCAATCGCGCGGGCCTTTTCCATCGACGGCCGCCTGAACTGCATGTCGGGAATCGTGTTGTAAGGGATCATGTTCAGCACCGCGTATTTGCCCTTCAACAGATCGACGATGCCATCGAGCTCATCCGCACCGTCGTTGAGTCCGTCGATCAGGGTCCACTGGTACTGCACCGGATGATGCGTCGCCCGAGCGTACGCCTCGCCCAGCGTCACGATCTCGGCCGGCGTCATGTCCGGCGCACGTGGCAGCAGGCGGCGCCGCAAGTCTGGCTTGGTGGTATGCAGCGACAGCGCCAGCGCAGGCTTGACCGTGCCTGCCGGCAGGCGTTCGAACACCCGCCGGTCGCCGACCGTGGAGAACACCAGATTCTTGTGGCCGATATTGCCTTCGGTACCCAGCAGGTCGATCGCCTCCAGCACATTGTCGAGATTGTGCGCCGGCTCGCCCATGCCCATGAACACGACTTTCTTGACGGCCCGCATCGAGCGCGCCAGGGCGACCTGCGCCACGATCTCGCCACTGCTCACCTGGCGGATCAGGCCGCTGCGGCCGGTCATGCAAAACTGGCAGCCGACCGCGCAGCCGACCTGGCTGGAGACGCACACGCCGTCGCGCGGCAACAGCACGCTTTCCACGGTCTGGCCATCGACCAGGCCAACCAGCAGGCGCGCTGCGCCATCGTCAGTAGGATGGGAGGAAATCAGGTGCACCAGCCCATGCAAGGTTGCATCGATCTCCGGCAAGGCCGCCCGCAGCCGCTTCGGCAAGAAGTCGTCGGGGCGGCGCCGCCCGTGGTCGTGCGGCCGGCCCTGCAGCCAGTCGCGCAGCACCCGCTGCTCATGGAGCGGCAGGGCGCCGAGCTCGCGCAGGCGCTGGCGGATCAATTCGATTTGCATGGAAGGTCTTTGAAGTCGCTGTTGTGCGCCGCAGTGCGATGCCATCACCGCAGTCGATGATACTTCGGATCAGCGTCGCGTTTCCGGGAACGGCTGATACCATGTGACGGCGCCTTAGCGCGGACGAGTATTCTCGGCATTCACAAGAACCTGCGGCTGGCGGATCTTTTCGCCGGGAACATCCGCCATTGGCGGAACCTTATATCGGCAAGAGCCGGTCGAACACAGCCTAAAACGATTCGTTGGACTCGTCCTCCTGCTGCCCCGCCGCCAGCGACTTCACCGCGATCTTGATCGAATCGCCCGAGAAGCCGCGATAGGCCAGGAACCGGTAGATCTTCTGCTGCAGCTTCTGCGTCATGCCCTCGGCGGCGACGTCCTTCCTGAATTTTGCGGCGACTTCGATCACGCGTTCGGATTCCGGCGCCAGCGTGGCGAGCTTCAGGATCGCGGTCGCGGGATCGATTTTCTTCTGACTCATGGTCATCAGCAGGCGACTGTTGCCGGCCCGCCGAGACAAGGTGCGCGCCAGGCTCTCGGCATAGCGTTCGTCGTTCTGGTAGCCGTTGGTGGTGACGAAGGCCATTGCCTCGTCCGCTTCGTCGGCGTCATATCCCCGCAGCACCAGCTTGTTGCGCAAGATGCCGGCGCTGTAGTCGCGCCTTGACAGCAGCCAGACCGCGTAAGACTTACCGGAGTGGGCCGGCTTTTCGCGTGGGCCGTCCGGGGCTTTCCTGTACAGGGATTTGCGGTCGGACGTGCGGGTGATGACGCCTTCTTCTGCAACGGGCTTTTTCCGGCCGAAGGAACTCTGGGAAGATTTGTTCTGGGCGGACTTCCTTTTCGTGTCGGACGTACGCGTGAATTCCGGCAAGAAGTCGCCCGTGTCGGGATCCACCTCGACTGACTTGTCAGTGACGCGCGGCTTCTTGAAGCTGCTGATCATCGACGGGCGGCTACCGACGCGATAGCGCTGCTCACGATGTCCCGGCGCACCGCAGTAGAACGTTTCAGTGAATTCGATTGCATGGCAAACAACCCGTGACGACCAGCTCCAATTCTATCAGGCGCGCGTCACCGTTCGACGCTACCGTCATGGTGCCAAGAGTGTTTGGCCGTCGGCCTGGCGGCGTCCCGGCTCGAGTAACGCTACCAACAAATCCTGAACCCGCAAGGTAATTGACCTTGGGGTTTTTTTAAACTAAGCTAACCAAACTTAGTTTATCTGGGGTTATCGTGGATACGGTCAACATTCATGAAGCAAAAACGCATCTGTCCCGCTTGATCAATGAAGCCGTCGACGGCAAGCCGTTCATCATCGCGAAAGCGGGCAAACCCCTGGTTCAAGTCACGCGACTGGAGTTACCTGCGGCGACCCAACAACGCCGACTTGGTTTTCTCGCCGGCCACGTACAGGTGCCGGACGATTTCGATCGCATGGGGGCGGACACCATCGAAACACTCTTTGGCAGCGGATCGTGAAGTTCTTGCTCGACACCCATCTG
>JACMOV010000082.1 GCA_014377845.1 Herminiimonas sp. | reverse complement strand
CCATGCGAGCGCGACCAGGTTCCATTCGTGGCCCACATGCTTAACGCCGCGCACCAGAAACTGGCGGAATTTCATCACTTGTTTGATGATGCCGAACACGGGTTCGACCGTCTGCTTGCGTAAGCCGTAATCGGCTCGGCCGCTGCGGGTCTTGAGTCGGTGCGCCATGGTGGCGACGGCATCGGTATCGCTGTCCAGTGGCGGCGGCTCGGTGAAGCGTTCGAGTACCGGCTCATGGTGCTGCGTGCGCTTCATGGCGATCAATGGTGCGATGCCAGCCCGCTCGCAGGCATCGACATTGGCGGCGCTGAAGTAACCGGTGTCGGCCAGGAAATGCGATGCCTTGCCAAGCTGTTCCCGCTGCAGTTCCAGCACCGCCAGCATAGGCTGTACTTGCTGGCTGTCGTTGCCTGCCTGTGTCACGAAGTTCGCAACGATGAGCATGCTACCAGTGTCAACCGCCGCTTGGGCGTTGTAGCATTGGTCAAAGCTGCCGCCGGTCTTCATGATGCGCGACTGCTCATCGGTCAGGTTGATCTGATCCTTGTCTTGCGGGCCGCCGGTCGGCGGCTCCGGGTCCTTGCCGCCGGGCTTCTTGCCAGCGTCACGCTTGGCCTGGCGCTTGGCCAGCTTCGATTCGTATTCCGTCTGGGCTTGCGCATCACGCTCTTGCGCGCGCTCCTCGAGCTTGCGTTTGGCGTCGTCGAGCGCAGCAAGGCGCGTCTCGCGGCGTGCAATCTCCTGCGGCACATCCATCCCATCGGGGACCTTCTTGCGGTCCTCGGATTCGGCCAGCGCCATCAATTGTTGGATTTCCTGCCGCAGTTGCTGTTCAATCTTCTTGATGTGGCCCCAAGACAGCGCGCTATGCTTGCTCGCATTGGCCTTGATCTTGCTGCCGTCTACGCTGATCTTGCCCAGCTTAAGCATGCCCATTTCGCGCGCCAGCATCAGCACTTGGACGAACAACTGCTCCAGTTGCGCGCCGAACCGGCGCCGGAAGTTGGCCAGGGTATCGTGATCGGGATGGGTGTTGGCCGCGATGTAGCGAAATGCCACCGAATCAAACGTCGCGCGCTCGATCTTGCGGCTCGAAGGGATTCCTGTCGAATACCCGTAAATTAGCAAACCCAACAGCACTGCCGGATGATGGGCCGCCGATCCACGGCCGGCATACTGTCGCGTTAGCTCAGTCAAATCGAGGCGGTCGATCACTTCGACAATAAAGCGTGCAAGGTGATTCTCGGGCAGCCAGTCCTGCACCGAGGGCGGGAATAGAAAATCGGTCTGTCGATCTACTGGGATAAAACTGCTCATCGTCGCCTCGCTCGTGCCAACTCATCGGTAGCTGCCATTTTACCGGCACGGCGATTTTATTTCGAGGACAAAGTCCGACAGGCTCCTAGCGGCGCAGGCGAACCTGGCGATCGTGCAGGCGGCAGAAGCGGTCATCGTCAATCTCGAACAGCAATTGCGCGAACGGGTAAAGGTCAATCCACACTACGAGACTTTGAGAAGCGT
>JACMOV010000012.1 GCA_014377845.1 Herminiimonas sp. | reverse complement strand
GCGCGCCCCGCATGGTCGACATCGGTAGCGGCCTCGGCGGTCTGGTGCTGGCGCTGGCGCGGCAGCGTCCGGACGGCGACTTCACCGGCATCGAACTGGCGCCGCTGCCGTGGGCGATCAGCCTGCTGCGGGCGGGCTTGACCGGCAGCACTGCGCGCTTCGTCCGCGGCGACTATGCGGCGCTGGATCTGGCGCAGTTCGATGTCGTGTTCGCTTATCTTTCACCCGCAGCCATGCCGGGCCTGTGGCAAAAAGCACAACGCGAAATGCGCCCCGGTTCGCTGCTGCTCAGTTATGAATTTCCGATCGTGGGCGAGCCCCCGCACCTGACTGTCTTACCGAATCCACACGGCCCGGTGCTATACGGCTGGCGGCGCTGAATATGTTTCGGAAATGTAACTTTGTCTGATACCCTTTCTCTCAAGTTCGGCCGCTTTGCGCCGTAAGCACTCATAGCGACAACGACCGCGGTGCAGGGCCAGCGGCATCGCGGCAGTCAAGCATTGTGTCTGCCCTGAACCGGTATCCGGATTCGATCCGGTCGACTCATGTTTTTTCAATACGGAGTAAGCGCGCTTGTTAGTCATCATCGGATATGTGGTTGTCTGCGCTTCGGTCTTCGGCGGGTTCGCGATGGCGGGCGGTCATCTTGCCGCTTTGTTCCAGCCGCTGGAACTGTTGATGATCGGCGGCGCGGCGCTCGGCGCTTTTTTTGTCGGTAACAACGGCAAATCGATCAAGGCCACGATCCAGGCGCTGCCGTCGCTGTTCAAGGGATCGCGCTTCAACCGCGCGCTTTACATGGACCTGATGACACTGCTCTTCGAGATCCTGAGCAAGGTGCGCAAGGAAGGTCTGATGTCGATCGAGGGTGACATCGAGAACTCGCACGACAGCCCGATCTTCAGCAAGTATCCGACCGTCATGTCGGATCATCACATCGTCGAATTCATGACCGACTACCTGCGCCTGATGGTGTCGGGGAACATGGATGCGTTCCAGATCGAGAACCTGATGGACAACGAGATCGACACCCATCATGCGGAAGGTGAAGTGCCGGTACATTGCATGGCCAAACTGGGCGACGGCCTGCCGGCATTCGGCATCGTCGCCGCCGTCATGGGCGTGGTCCACACGATGGAATCGGTCGGTATTCCGCCGTCGGAGCTGGGCATGCTGATCGCGCATGCGCTGGTGGGCACCTTCCTCGGCATCCTGCTGGCCTACGGTTTCGTCGGGCCGCTGTCGAGCCTGCTGGAACAGAAGCTTCATGAATCCTCCAAGATGTTCCAGTGCGTGAAAGTGACGCTGCTGGCCAGCCTGAACGGCTATGCGCCGGCGCTGGCCGTGGAGTTCGGGCGCAAGGTGCTGTTTTCAACCGAGCGCCCTTCCTTTTCCGAGCTGGAAGAGCACATCAAGCAATCGAAGTCGAAGTAATGCAGATGGACCGGGACCTACCCAGCATGGTTTTCCCCAACGCCGCAGGTGGCATGAACAAGCGCATCGGACATCGTCATGGCGGATGAAGGGCTGCGGCCGATCATCGTCAAGCGCATCAAGAAGGGTGGCGGCGGCCATCATGGGGGCGCATGGAAGATCGCCTATGCCGACTTCGTGACCGCGATGATGGCGTTCTTTCTCCTGATGTGGCTGCTGGGCTCGACCTCGAAGGGTGACCTGTCCGGCATCGCGGAGTATTTCAAGACGCCGCTGAAGGTCGCCATGCAGGGCGGCTCGGGCAGCGGGGACAGCTCCAGCGTGATCCAGGGTGGCGGCCGTGACCTGACGCGCAAGGATGGCCAGCAGAAGAAGGGCGACAATCCGCAGCCCAAGAAAAGCTACAACCTCGGCGCCGCCAAGGCAGAGCTGGAACGGCTCGAAATGGCCAAGCTGATGGGCCTGAAGTCCCGGATCCAGTCGATGATCGAAGCCTCGCCGACGATGCGCCAGTTCAAAAAGCAGCTCCTGATCGACATCACCTCCGACGGCTTGCGGATCCAGATCGTCGACGAGCAGAATCGCGCCATGTTCGCGCTGGCCAAGGCCGAGCTGCAGCCTTATGCGAAAGAAATCCTGTTCGAAATCGGCCAGACGCTCAATGACATGCCGAACAAGATCAGCCTGTCCGGCCATACCGATTCAGCTGGATATTCGAGCGGCGAAAAAGGCTACAGCAACTGGGAGCTGTCGGCTGACCGTGCCAATGCATCCCGGCGCGCGCTGATTGCCGGCGGCATGGACGAGAGCAAGGTGCTGCGCGTGGTCGGGCTGGCGTCGGCGGTACCGTTCGACAAAGTCGATCCGCTCAGTCCGGTTAACCGCCGCATCAGCATCATCGTCATGAACAAGCGCGCCGAGGAATCGATCACCAAGGAAGACCTCACGCCGGAAAGCGCCTCCAGCGCCGCGCTGCCTACGGGTGAAATCGGCGCGGCAACCGGCGCTGCGGCTGGTGCAGCCGTTGCTGCCAAGGCCGCACCCGCGGCCGCAACGCCATCTGCCCCGGCATCTGCCCCGGCCGCACCGGCGCCGGTCAAGCAGACCGGGGTGGCGCATTGAACGCGAATCACGCCCGCTCGCTGCGCGATTGTCTGCGCGAATCTCTGCACGATTCTGGCCGCCGATCCCGAAAGCCTGCGCCATGACCACGCCACAGGAACTCGCGCCGCAACTGCAGCATCTGCTGGCAGCACTGTCGCGCCAGGGTGATCAGCATCTGACCGAGGTCGGCACCGATCTGCAGCAGACTGCGTTCCTGCTTGCCGAGGCCATCGAAAAACTTGGCAACAGTTTCATGGGTATTCATGAATCAGTGACGGCGCAGCGTGTTTTGATCGCGTCGCTTGCAGAAAACGCCGTACTACCGCCAGCGCTGGAGGCGGGCCTCGAGGCGTTGCAACGGCAAAGCCAGGTGCACGTCGATGCGGCGATCACCGGACTGCAATTCCAGGACATGACCAATCAGCTGATCGGCCGCATCGTCGGCCATGTGACCAGTCTGCACACCGTGCTGGCCGCCATCGGCAACACCGCGGCAGCGTTGCCGGTCGACGGCGATGATGCGGCGGCCATGGCGCTGCTGGCTTCGGTCAATCGGATGCTTGATGAAAAAGCGGCGGTGCTGCACGGTGCCTCGCGCAAGGCAGTGGCGCAGACGCACATGGAATGCGGCGACATCGAGTTGTTTTAGAAAAAATGATTGGCAGGAGCAGACATGGCAAAAACGATATTGGCGGTAGACGATTCCGGCTCGCTGCGGCAGATGGTGGTCTTCAGTCTGCGCGCCGCCGGCTACCAGGTGAGCGAGGCGGTCGATGGCCAGGATGGCCTGGAAAAAGCGCGCCAGCAGGTATTCGACCTGGTGCTGACCGACCAGAACATGCCGCGCCTGGACGGCCTCGGGCTGATCCGCGCCCTGCGTGCGATGAGCACGTATCAGCAGGTACCGATCCTGATGCTCACCACCGAATCGAGCGACGAAATGAAAGCCAAGGGCAGGGCGGCTGGCGCGAACGGCTGGCTGGTCAAGCCCTTCGATCCGCAGCGGCTGATCGAGGTCGTCAAAAAAGTGACCGGCTGATGTCGCGCGCCAACAAGCCACTGCGGTTGTCGATGCATGGAGCCACTCCATGACGATCGACATGAGCCAGTTCTTCCAGGTCTTCTTCGATGAGACCGAAGAGCTGCTGGCCGAAATGGAGAAGCTGCTGCTGGCGATCGATCTGGCCGCGCCGGACGACGAGGACCTGAATGCGATCTTCCGGGCCGCGCACTCGATCAAGGGCGGGGCAGGCACGTTCGGCATCACCGACCTGACCGACATCACGCATGTGCTGGAGACGCTGCTCGACCTGATCCGCAAAGGCGAGATGGCGCTGACGGCCGAGCATGTAGACGCTTTCCTGCAGGCCAAGGACACGTTGAAGATGCAACTCGACGGCCATCGGCTCCACACCGAGGTCGATGAATCGGCGGTTGCTGATGTCCGGCGCCGGCTCGAAGCGCTGTCACATGCACCTGCCGTACCTGGCCTGCGCGTGCCGGCAGCGGCGAAGGCCCGGCGCCAGTCACCGCCCGCCGCAGGCTTGCGGCGCTTCCGGATCGAACTGCCGGTCGTTGCCCGGCGTGATGTCGATGCACTGGCTGCCGAACTCGGCCTGCTCGGCTCCCTGGTCGCCTCGGCGACGGCTGCCGGCAATGCCGTGTTCATGCTCGACACCAGCGAAGATGCGGAGGCGATCGTCGCGATCTGCTCGTTCATCCTGGAGCCGTCCGACGTAAATATCAGCGAGCATGATGCCGCCGCCGATGGCGACGACGATGACGCATCGATTGCGCCCGAGGACATGGTGACGGTCGCGGAATCGGGACAGGGTTTCGGCTTCTTCGAGCCGCTCGATGAACAACAGATGGCGGGGTCGCCATTGATGGCTGCACGCGATGCTGCCGCCGAAAAGGCGCGCGAGGATGCGCAGGGCTACGGGTTCTTTGCGCCATTTGCGCCACCCGCCGAGAGCGCAGCGGACCAGCAGGCCGCTGTCGGTGTCACTGCCGCAGCCGCAGCCGAAGCAGAGCACGCGGCGGCCGGAACGCCGGTGGAAGAAAAACGCGCCACCGCGCGCCGCGATACCGACAAGGTGGTGCAGAGCACGGAATCGACATCGATCCGGGTCAGCATCGAAAAAGTCGACCAGCTCATCAACCTGGTCGGCGAACTCGTGATCACCCAGGCCATGATCGAGCAGCGTACCGACGCCCTCGATCCGATGCTGCACGAGCGGTTGATGAACAGTGTCAGCCAGCTGACCCGCAATACCCGCGACCTGCAGGAAGCGGTAATGTCGATTCGCATGATGCCGATGGATTATGTGTTCTCGCGCTTTCCGCGCATGGTGCGCGACCTGGCCGGCAAGCTTGGCAAGAAGGTCGAGTTCGTTACCATCGGCGCCGCCACCGAACTCGACAAGGGGCTGATCGAGCGCATCGTCGATCCGCTCACGCACCTGGTCCGCAACAGCATCGATCACGGCATCGAAATGCCGGCGCAACGCGTTGCTGCCGGCAAGGCCGAGACCGGCCGGCTGTCGCTCTCGGCCAGCCACCAGGGCGGCAACATCATCATCGAAGTCACCGACGACGGCGGCGGCCTGAGCCGCGAGCGGATTCTGGCGAAGGCGCAGGAATCCGGCCTGGCGGTGACCGAATCGATGCCGGATGCCGAGGTCTGGCAGCTGATCTTTGCGCCTGGATTTTCCACGGCCGAAGAGGTCACCGACATCTCCGGCCGCGGCGTTGGCATGGATGTGGTCAAGCGCAACATCACCGCCATGGGCGGCGCGGTCGACATTCGCTCGGCACGCGGCTTCGGCACCACGATCTCGATCTCTCTGCCGCTCACGCTGGCGATCCTCGATGGCATGTCGGTCCGGGTCGGCGAAGAGATCTACATCCTGCCGCTCGGCTACGTGGTCGAATCCCTGCAGCCGGAGGCAATCGACGTCAAGGACATCAGTGGCCAGGGCCAGGTGATCAAGGTGCGCGGCGACTACCTGCCGTTGATTCCGCTTTACCGCATGTTCGACATCGTGCCGCAGCATACCGACCCGACCCGCGGCATCCTCGTGATCCTGGAATCCGAAGGCCGCAAGGCGGCGCTGTTCGTCGACGACCTGGTCGGTCAGCAGCAGGTGGTGGTCAAGAATCTTGAATCAAATTACCGCAAGGTGGCCGGTATTTCCGGCGCCACGATCCTCGGTGATGGCGGTGTTTCCCTCATCATCGATGTTGCGGCCTTGCTGCGTTCCAGCCAGCAGCTTTCCGGTGAAATCGTCCTGTCCAATTAAGGAACCATCATGCTCGACTCTTCCAGCTCCAGCACTACCCCCACCGCAAAACCAGGCCAAGGAAAACCCGGCGCCGATGCTGGCGCAAATGAATTCCTCGCCTTCACGCTCGGCCGCGAGGAATACGGCATCGACATCCTGAAGGTGCAGGAAATCCGCGGCTACGAGCAGGTCACGCGCATTGCCAACGCGCCGGAATTCGTCAAGGGCGTGGTCAACCTGCGCGGCATCATCGTGCCGATCGTCGACATGCGCATCAAGTTCAAGCTGGGCGAACCGACCTATGACCAGTTCACCGTCGTCATCATCCTCAACATCGGCGGCCGCATCATGGGCATGGTGGTCGACAGCGTCTCCGACGTGATTACCCTGAAGCCCGAGCAGGTCAAGCCGGCGCCGGAGATGGGTACCTCCTTCGATACCGATTTCCTGATCGGCCTTGGCACACTCGACGAACGCATGCTGATCCTGATCGACATCGACCGCCTGATGTCGAGCGCAGAGATGGGCCTGATTGAAAATATCGTTACCTGAGGACTGCCGGACATGAATCCCGATACCGTTCATCTGGAAAGCGCTCCATGAAACCAGTCCAGGCAGTCCGCAGCGAGACCGTCAAGGAATTCGACTTCACGGCAAAGGATTTCGAGCGGGTTCGTGCGCTGATCCACAAGAAGGCCGGTATCGCACTGGCCGAGAGCAAGCAGGAAATGGTGTACAGCCGGCTGGCGCGGCGATTGCGGGCAACCGGTATTGCATCATTCTCGCAATATCTGAATGATCTCGAAAGCGGTCGCGACGCGCAGGAATGGGAAGCCTTCACCAATGCGCTGACAACCAACCTGACCTCGTTCTTTCGCGAGACCCATCACTTCCCGATCCTCGCCGAGCATCTCAAGAAGGTGAAGGAGCCGATCGATATCTGGTGTTCCGCCAGCTCGACCGGCGAGGAGCCGTATTCGATCGCCATGACGGCCTGCGAAGCATTCAATACGCTCACGCCACCGGTACGCATCATCGCCACCGATATTGATACCAACGTGCTGGCCGCGGGCGCCAGCGGCGTCTACGGCATGGACCGGCTCGACAAGCTGTCCCCGGAACGGGCCCGCAAGTTTTTCCTGAAGGGGAAGGGCGAGCAGGAAGGCCTGGCGCGCGTGCGGCCGGAATTACGGCAGATGATCACCTTCAAGCAGCTGAACCTGCTGGAAGATGGTTGGAGCGTGAAGGGTCCGTTCGACGTGATCTTTTGCCGCAATGTGATGATCTATTTCGACAAGCCCACGCAAGGCAAGATCCTGTCGCGCTTTGCCCCGCTGATCAAGCCGGACGGGCTGCTCTTTGCCGGCCATTCGGAAAACTTCCTGTACGTCTCGGACGCCTTCAAGCTGCGTGGCAAAACAGTGTACGAACTCGACAACGGCAGCAACAAGAAGCCGCCAATGCGCAGCGCCTGAGACGATATCGATGAGCCAATCACCCCAGGAACATCTTGCAACGAATGTCTATTACGACCGCACCTTCGATCGCGATGCCGCAAAAATTCTGCCTGGCGAGTACTATTTTACCGCCAAGGACATGATGATCGTGACCGTGCTGGGCTCGTGCGTGTCGGCCTGCGTGCGCGACCGTGTGACCGGCGTCGGTGGCATGAACCATTTCATGCTTCCCGATGGCGGCGGCGACAACGACAGTCCGGTTTCCGCATCGATGCGCTACGGGACTTACGCGATGGAAGTGCTGATCAACGAGCTTCTGAAAGCGGGCGCCCGGCGCGAGAACCTGGAGGCCAAGGTGTTCGGCGGCGGCAATGTGCTGCGCGGATTTGTCGCAATCAATGTCGGTGAGCGCAATGCGCAATTCGTCCGCAATTACCTGAAGGTGGAAGGCATCCGTGTCGTGGCCGAAGATCTCAACGACATCCATCCGCGCAAGGTGTATTTTTTTCCGCGCACGGGCAAGGTGCTGGTCAAGAAGCTCAAGCAACTCAACAACAATACGCTGGTCAATCGCGAGCAGGATTACGCGAGCCGGCTGCAGACTGGCGACGTCACCGGGTCCGTTGATCTGTTCTGAACCCGGCCGCCGCAAGGCTTTCCCGACTGGAAAAAATGCACCATGCCGTCACCTAAAATCAAGGTCTTGATCGTCGATGACTCCGCGTTGATCCGCAGCGTCATGAAGGAAATCATCAACAGCCAGCCCGACATGGAAGTCGTTGGCCAGGCACCGGACCCGATCGTGGCCCGCGACCTGATCAAGCAGACCAATCCGGATGTCCTGACGCTGGATGTCGAGATGCCGCGCATGGACGGCCTCGATTTCCTTGAGAAACTGATGCGCCTGCGGCCGATGCCGGTGCTGATGGTGTCGTCGCTGACCGAGCGCGGCTCCGAGATCACGATGCGCGCCCTCGAGCTGGGCGCGATCGACTTCATCACCAAGCCGAAGCTGTCGATCCACAGCGGCATGCTCGAGTATGCGGACAGCATCGCGGAAAAGATCCGGGCCGCCGCGAAGGCCCATGTCAAGCCGCGCCAGCTGCCGGCAGCCGGGGCCGGCAGTGGCGGGGCGACGCCGTTGCCGCAACTGCGCAATCCGCTGACCAGCAGTGAGAAACTCATCATCATCGGTGCATCGACCGGCGGCACCGAGGCGATCAAGGATTTCCTGATGCAGATGCCGTCGGATTGTCCCGGCATCCTGATCACACAGCACATGCCGGAAGGCTTCACCCGCTCGTTCGCCAAGCGGCTCGATGGCTTGTGCAAGATCGCGGTGTCGGAGGCGGCGGGCGGCGAACGGATCCTGCCCGGCCATGCCTACATCGCGCCGGGTCACTCGCACCTGCTGCTGGCGCGTAGCGGTGCGAACTATGTGACGCAGCTCGATACCGGACCGCCGGTCAACCGGCATCGGCCGTCGGTCGACGTGCTCTTCAATTCCGCCGCCCAGGCGGCCGGCAAGAACGCGGTCGGGGTCATCCTGACCGGCATGGGCAAGGATGGCGCACTGGGCATGCTGGCGATGAAGAACGCTGGCGCCTACAATTTTGCGCAGGACGAGGCGAGTTGCGTGGTCTTCGGCATGCCGCGCGAAGCGATCGCCGTCGGCGGCACGCATGAAGTCGGCGCCTTGCACGCACTGCCGGGCATGGTGCTGGGCTATCTTGCAACCCACGGCAGTCGCGCATTGCGCGTGTGAAGGGAGACCGAGCATGAACGTTTTTGCAAGTCGCCCAAGGCGAGGGCGGCAGCTTGGGGTGCGGTTGTCGCATATCGGTCAACCGGGTCCGTTTATTTTCTGCTGGCTGGCATGATTGTTGGCAGCCGCAGGGTTTCCCCGGTGCATAATATGGTGACGTAAAGCAAGAAGCGGCTCTCGCGCAACTTGCCGTCCGCGACGCGGACCAATCGAACGCTGTAATGAATTCATGGAGTCCTCATGGCCGGTCCGAACACCAAATTTCTCGTCGTAGATGATTTTTCGACCATGCGCCGCATCGTGCGCAATCTGCTCAAGGAACTCGGCTACACGAATGTCGATGAAGCCGAGGATGGCGCGATGGCGCTGGCAAAGCTGCGCGCCGAGAAATTCGATTTCGTCGTCTCTGACTGGAACATGCCGGTCATGGATGGCCTGACGATGCTGCAGAACATCCGCGCCGATCCCGCTTTGGCAAAACTGCCGGTGCTGATGGTGACGGCCGAAGCGAAAAAGGAAAACATCATCGCCGCAGCGCAAGCCGGCGCCAACGGTTATGTGGTCAAGCCGTTCACGGCCGCCACGCTGGATGAAAAGCTGGGCAAGATCTTCGAGAAACTCGCCGCCGCCGGCGCGTGATCGGCGATTGCCTGTCGGTCGCCGGTTCCTGATGTTCCGTTTTTTTTACCGATCCACACATTTCACTTTCGATAACGCGCTCTCATGTTCGATCTGAATTTCATTGTTCGCGAACCGCTGCTGGATCCGAAACAGCAGATCATCGGTTATGAACTGAGCGTGCAGCACCCTGAGGCCGATCGCGAGATCGTCACGCCAGAAGAGGATTTCCGGGCGCTGGCCAGCTTCGTGGGCGAACAGATGCAGGATGCGGAACACGGCTGGCTGCTCGGCACCAACAAGATTTTTCTGAAGGCCATACCGGCGCTGCTGCTGTCCGAAGAAGTGCTGGCGATGCCGGCCAAGAATATCGTTCTGACGTTGCGGCTCGATGCGCTGCATGATCCGGACACGCTGGCTGCGGTCAAGACGCTGCGGGCGGCGGGCTTTGGCATTTCGCTCAGCGACGCTACCGCGATTGCCCAGGACAAGACCTTTCTGCCGCTGGCGACGTATATCGAGATCCAGTTCGCCACCACCGATTTCCCGACGCAGGCGAAGATCTACGGCGCGCTGAAGAACTCCACCACGCGCATGATCGCGCGCCAGATCAGCAGCTGGCAGGAATTCGACTCCTGCGCCACGCTTGGCCTCGATGCCTTCATCGGCAATCTGTACCTGACGCCGCGCGCCACGGCTGCGGCGACCGCCAAGGGTCTCAATCCGGCGCAGGCGATGATCCTGCAACTGATGGACATGGTCCGCAAGAATGCCGACGTGCGCAAGCTCGAGGATGTGCTCAAGCGCGATGCCGCACTGTCGTACAAGCTGCTTCGCTATATCAATTCGGCCGGTTTCGGTCTCGGCAGCGAAATCCAGTCGCTGCGACATGCGGTGGCGATGCTCGGTTATTCGCCGCTGTATCGCTGGCTGTCGGTGCTGCTGGCCACCGCCAGCGCCGGCGGCCAGTCCGCGATCCTGATGCAGACCGCGATCGTGCGGGCCCGCTTCGCCGAGCTGCTCGGCGCGGTGATGCTGCCGAAGAACGAGGCGGAGAACCTCTTCGTGGCCGGCATGTTCTCGCTGCTGGACCGGCTGCTCGGCGTGCCGATGGAAGACGTGCTGGAAAATATCCAATTGTCTGAGCCGGTCACGCAAGCCTTGCTGACCCGCGAAGGCATGTATGGCCCGTTCCTGAAGCTGGCCGAGTCTGGTGAATTCGACAACGGTTCGATCGCCGAACTGGCCGAAGCCTTGTTCATCAGCCCGGAGAAAGTCAACCAGGCGCACAACGCGGCTCTGGTCTGGGCGCAGAATCTGAAACTGTAACGCTTGTCCCAGACCGGCGATTGCAGCCGCAGTCGCCGTCTGCCACCGCCCTGGTCGGTCGCTTGATCGCCTCTCCTGCCAAACCGCCGCACATTTAATTTCTTTGCGGCACCGAAAAAGCCTGTCTTTCCCTTCCTGTTCCTGCGATGCCCGGCACCGCCGCGCCCCGATAATCGTTTCTGAAGGTCCCGAAAAGCGTCGACGCCATCGACCCGGGGCCCAAACGGACACAGGAGTCGGCCATGGCCGAAGATAGCGATCTCGAAAAGACGGAACCGGCCTCACAGCGCAAGCTGGACCAGGCCCGGGAAGACGGCGACGTCCCCCGTTCGCGCGAGCTTGCGACCTGCACGATCCTCCTGGCAGCCGGTGGCGGCCTCTGGGTCACCGGCGACAACATGATGCGGCAGCTGAATCACATGCTGATGGCCGGCCTGACGCTGGACCGCGGTCAGGTCTACGATTTCGAACTGCTGTCGGCGCGCATTGCCGGCAACCTCGGCGACCTGCTGCTGGCATTTGCGCCGCTGGCGGGTCTTTTGATGCTGGTGGCCCTGGCGTCGCCGCTGCTGATCGGGGGCTGGCTCTTTTCCAGCAAGGCGTTGATGCCGAATTTCGGGCGCATGAATCCGATTTCCGGCCTGACCAACCTGATTTCCAAGAACGCGCTGGTCGAACTCGGCAAGGCGCTCGGCAAGGCGGCCGTGGTCGGCACCATCGGCTATCTGGTGGTCTCGAAACAGTTCGATGCGGTCATCGGCCTGTCGATGGAGCCGCTGCAGAGCGGCGCGGCGCACCTCGGCCACATGATGCTGACCACCTTCATCGCCATCGTCGGCGGGCTGGTGCTGATTGCGGCGATCGACGTCCCGTACCAGCTCTGGCACTACGCGGACAAGCTCAAGATGACCCGCCAGGACGTACGCCAGGAAGCCAAGGAGTCCGACGGTAATCCCGAGATCAAGGCGAAGATCCGCCAGCAGCAGCGTGAGATGGCCAAGCGCCGCATGATGAGCGAGATCCCGACCGCCGACGTGGTCGTCACCAACCCGACCCACTATGCCGTGGCGCTGCGCTACGCGGATGGCAAGATGGGCGCGCCGCGCGTCATCGCCAAGGGCGCCGATGCGGTCGCCGCGCGGATTCGCGAGATCGCCGCCGAACACAACATCCCGACGCTCGAAGCGCCGCCGCTGGCGCGTGCGCTGTTCCAGCATGCTGAACTGGGCGACCAGATTCCGGAGACGCTCTACACCGCCGTGGCAGAAGTGCTGGCCTACGTGTTCCAGCTGCGCACGTTCAAGAAGCATGGCGGCATCCGGCCGGTGCTGCCGGACGCGCTCGACGTGCCGCCGCAGCTCGATCCGCACAATCCTGCATTCGACATCGCCAGGACCGCCGCCGCTGCCGCCAAGGCGGCCAAAGCCGCAGGTGATGTTGCGCCTGATGCGCCGGCACCAGCTAACGCCGTACCGGCCGCATCCGCAACCGTGACGCTCAATACCAGGACCACGCCATGAATTCCCTGAAATTGCCCCTGTGGATGGCCGGCGTGAATTCCCGCGCATTTGCCGCACCGATCATCATCATCATGATGCTGTCGATGATGGTGCTGCCGCTGCCGGCCTTCGTGCTCGACATCTTCTTCAGCTTCAATATTGCGCTGGCGGTGATCGTGCTGCTGACCAGCCTGTACACGATCAAGCCGCTCGACTTCATGGCGTTTCCGACCGTGCTGCTGGTCTCCACCATGCTGCGCCTGTCCCTGAACGTGGCTTCCACCCGCGTGGTGCTGACCGAGGGCCATACCGGTCCGGACGCCGCCGGCAAGGTGATCGAAGCCTTCGGCCACTTCCTCATCGGCGGCAACTACACCGTCGGTATCGTGGTCTTCATCATCCTGACGATCATCAACTTCACCGTCGTCACCAAGGGCGCTGGCCGGATCGCCGAAGTCGGCGCCCGTTTCGCCCTGGATGCGATGCCCGGCAAGCAGATGGCGATCGACGCCGACCTCAACGCCGGCCTGATCGTGGAAGCCGAAGCCAAGCGCCGCCGCACCGAAGTCGCCCAGGAAGCCGAGTTCTACGGCGCCATGGACGGCGCCAGCAAGTACGTGCGCGGCGACGCCGTGGCCGGCATCATCGTCACCGTCATCAACATCATCGGCGGCCTGATGGTCGGCATGATCCAGCATGACCTCGACTTCGGATCGGCGCTCAAGAACTACACGCTGCTGGCGATCGGCGACGGTCTGGTCGCACAGATTCCTTCCCTGATCATTTCGACGGCGGCCGGCGTGGTGGTTTCGCGGGTGGCCAGCGACCAGGACATCGGCGGCCAGCTGATCGGCCAGTTGTTCGCCAAGCCGCAGGTGCTGTACATCACCGCCGCCATCATCGGCGGCATGGGCCTGATTCCGGGCATGCCGCACGTGGCGTTCCTGATGCTGGCCGGGATCATGGCCGGCACCGCCTACGCCATCACCAAGCGCGCGCAACAGGCTGCGCTGCCGGTCGAGAACCAGGAAGTCGCTGCGCCGCCGCCTGCCAGCGAGATGGAAGAAGCCACCCTGCAGGACGTCATGCCGGTCGACACGCTCGGCCTGGAAGTCGGCTATCGCCTGATCCCGCTGGTCGACAAGGGGCAGAGTGGCGAGCTGCTTCGCCGTATCAAGGGCATCCGCAAGAAGTTCGCCCAGGAAGTCGGTTTCCTGGCACCGCCGGTGCATATCCGCGACAACCTCGAACTGAAGCCGACCGCGTATCGCATCACCTTGAAGGGTGTCGAAATCGGCAGCGGCGAGTCCCATACCGGCCAGTTCCTGGCGATCAATCCGGGCATGGTCAGCGGCACGCTGCCAGGCCCGCTGACGTCCGATCCGGCCTTTGGCCTGCCTGCCACATGGATCGATTCCAGCCTGCGCGAACAGGCGCAAGCCATGGGCTACACGGTGGTCGACGCCGGCACCGTGGTCGCCACGCACCTGAACCACCTGATCACCAGCCATGCTGCGGAACTGCTGGGCCGCCAGGAATTGCAGCAACTGCTCGACCATCTCGCCAAGGATTCACCGAAGCTGGTGGAAGACCTGATCCCGCGCCTGATCCCGCTGGGCACGCTCCAGAAGGTATTGCAGAACCTGTTGATCGAAGGTGTGCATATCCGCGACATGCGCACAATCATTGAGACCATCGCTGAGCATGCCACGACGACAACGGAATCGAACGAACTGACGGCGCTGGTCCGGATTGCGCTGGGTCGCGCGATCGTCCAGCAGCTCTTCCCCGGTACGCATGAACTGGCCGTGATGACGCTCGATAACCGGCTCGAACGGCTATTGATGCAGGCGCTGCAGGCCAGCGGTCCGGACGGCGCCGGCATCGAGCCGGGTCTGGCCGACGCTCTGGCGCAACAGACCGAGCAGGCTACCCGTCAGCAGGAACAGATGGGCCACACGCCGGTGCTGCTGGTGCCGGGTCCGCTGCGTGCCTTGCTGGCCCGTTTCCTGCGCCGCGCCATACCGCAATTGAAAGTGCTCTCGCATTCGGAAGTACCCGATTCAAAGACGATTAAAGTCACCAGCCTCGTTGGAGCTCCAGCATGAACGTGAAAAAATTCTCCGCCACTTCGACCCGTGAAGCCTTGCGCATGGTGCGTGACGCGCTCGGCCCGGACGCCGTGATCCTGTCGAACCGCAACGTCAACGGCAGCGTCGAAATCCTGGCGCTGGCCAGCGAAGACATGTCGTCGCTGGCAGCCCCGGCCGTTGATCAGCGCCCGGTTGCAGAGCCGGCCCTGGCCGCCTTCGCCAAGGCGCGGCAGGTGGAGCAGATGCATCAGGTGCAGCAGGCGCAGGCCGCCGGCCTGGTGCAGTCGATGGCGCAGGCCGAGCGCAGCGCGCCAGCCGCCATCGAACGCATCGCCGTGCCGCACCAGCAGCCGGTTGCCACCAACGAAATGAGCGCGATGATGGATGAGATCCGATCGATGCGCAGCATGCTGGAGTCGCAGCTGGCCGAACTGACCTGGACCAGCCAGGCGCAGCGCGAGCCGGTCAAGTCGTCGGTCCTGCGCGAGATGCTGGCAGCCGGATTCAGCGCCAGCCTGGCGCGCTTCCTGATCGAAAAAATGCCGGCCGCGACAACGCAGGAAAGCGGCCTCAAGTGGATCAAATCGATCTTGGAGCGTAACCTCGCCACGATCGACAACGAAAATGAAATGATCGAGCGCGGCGGCGTGTTCGCCCTGGTCGGCCCGACCGGCGTCGGCAAGACCACCACCACCGCGAAACTGGCGGCGCGCTGCGTGATGCGCCACGGTCCCGGCAAGCTGGCCCTGATCACCACCGACGGCTATCGTATCGGCGGCTACGAACAGCTGCGCATTTACGGCAAGATCCTCGGCGTGATGGTGCACTCGGTCAAGGACCAGGCCGATCTCAAGATCGCGCTCGATGAATTGAAAGGCAAGCACACGGTCCTGATCGACACTGTCGGCGTCAGCCAGCGCGACAAGATGGTGGCCGAACAGGTGGCGATGCTGTCGGGCGCCGGCAGCCACGTCAAGCGGCTGCTGTGCCTGTCGGCGACGTCCACCGGCGAGACGCTCAACGAAGTGGTGCGGGCCTACCAGGGCGACGGCCTGACCGGCTGCATCATGACGAAACTGGACGAAGCGGCAACCATTGGCAGTGTTTTAGATGTAGTCATCCGGCAGAAATTGAATCTATACTACGTTGCTAATGGCCAACGAGTTCCGGAAGACCTGCATGTCGCCAACCAGCAGTACCTGGTTGACCGGGCTTTCAAACTCAAGCGGGAAACGGCGCCGTTCCAGCTGCAGGATGCGGAGCTGCCGCTGGTCATGGCCAACACGGCACGCAACATGAACGATGCAACGTTGCGCGGGGTGAACCTTGGCTAGTTTCGATTTTGACCAGGCCGAGGGCCTGCGCCGGATACTGGCCGGACCGAAGCCGCGCATCGTGACATTCGTGTCAGCAAGCGCACCGGTGGACAAGGCCACGATGCTGACCAACCTGGGGGCATCGATGGCGGCCACCGGCAATGCGGTGCTGTTGCTCGACGCCTGCATCGCACCGCGCGGCATCGCAGCGCAGTTGGGCATGCAGCCGGGCGCAACGCTGCAGGATGTGGCGCGCCAGGAGCGGGCCTTGAATGAGGTGGCGCAGCTGATGCCGCAGGGTTTTGGCGTCGTGACGCTGACCCGCGGACCGCTGCGACGCGCCACGCTCGACGTCGACAGCGCGCGGCGGCTGGCAAATGCCTTCGGCGTGCTGGCCTCGCAAACCGACATCCTGCTGGTGGATGCGGAACTCGATTCGGATGATGCCTTGCCGCTGGCGGCGATGGCGCAGGGCGAGATCGTGGTGCAGGTGTCGCCGGATGCAGCATCGATCACGAGCGCCTACGGGATCATCAAGCGTCTCAATGCGCAACTGGGCAGGCGGCCGTTCAGCGTGCTGGTCAGCGGCGCCGGAGAAAAGGAGGCGAAAGTAGTATTCGACAACATGGCGCAGGCAGCCAGCCGCTATCTGGCGGTGCAGCTGCATTCGGTCGGCTCGGTGCCGGTGGACGAACACCTCAACCGTGCGGCAAAGCTTGGCCGCAGCGTGACGGAAGCGTTTCCGCTGGCACGGGCATCGGTGGCGTTTCGCCGGCTGGCAGGACGCTTCGGCCTGGCCGAGTCGGCGCATGCCGCGGCTGGCGCATTTTAAGGGTTCAGGGCTGCATTCATGTACACGGCGCACGGCAAATCAGACAAGAACCAACTGCTGAAGGACCACGCGCCCCTCGTCAAGAAACTCGCCCATCAGATGAAGGCGAAGCTGCCGCCAAGCGTCGAGGTCGACGACCTGATCCAGGCCGGCATGATCGGTTTGCTCGATGCCGTCAACCGTTATGAAGAAACCCACGGTGCCCAGTTCGAGACCTACGCGGTGCAGCGCATTCGCGGTTCCATGCTCGATGAGCTGCGCAGCAGTGACTGGATGCCGCGCAGCATGCGCCAGAACATGCGCAAGATCGAAGTCGCGATGAACACCCTGCAGCAGCGCCTGGGCCGCCCGCCGAACGAAACCGAAGTCGCCAAGCAGCTCAAGCTCTCGCTGGCCGAGTACCAGGACCTGCTGACCGACGGTGGCGGCCATCAGCTGGTGTATTACGAAGATTTTCATGACAGCGAAGGCAACGAGCACTTTCTCGACCGCTACTGCACCGACGAGTCCAACGACCCGCTGAAGGCATTGATGAATACCGGCTTCCGGCAGGCCGTGATCGACGCGATCCTGGCGTTGCCCGAGCGGGAAAAGATCCTGATGGGCCTGTACTACGAACAGGAAATGAATCTCAAGGAAATCGGCGCCGTGATGGGCGTCTCCGAATCCCGCGTCTGCCAGTTGCATAGCCAGGCCATCGCACGCATGCGTGCCTTTCTGAAGGAAAAATCGTGGACTGGGGTAGCGTAGCCGGGTTGTTGCTGGCACTGATCGGCGTCCTTGCCGGACAGCTGCTGGAGGGCGGCCGCGTCGGTTCGCTGGTGCAGCCGGCCGCCTTTGCCATCGTCATGATCGGCACCCTGGGCGCGGTGCTGCTGCAAAGTGGCCTGGAGAACTTCAAGCGCGGCATTCGCATGGCACGCAGCGCCTTCATCCTGCCGGTCGACGAAAGCCAGCAGCTGATGCACGACGTGACGATGTGGAGCGCCACCGCCCGCCGCGAAGGCTTGCTGAGCCTGGAACGTTACCTGGACGCCCAGACCGATCCCTTCATCGAAAAAGGTCTGCGGCTGGTGGTCGACGGCATCGAACCTTATCGCCTGCGTGAGACACTCGAGATCGCCATCACGAGCTACGAGACGCGGCAACGCCAGGCGGTCAAGGTATGGGAATCGGCTGGCGGCTATGCGCCGACCATCGGCATTCTCGGCGCGGTGCTGGGCCTGATCCACGTGATGGAGAACCTGTCCGATCCGGCCCGCCTGGGCAGCGGCATCGCGGTCGCTTTCGTCGCCACGATCTATGGCGTCGGCTTTGCCAACCTGGTGTTCCTGCCGATCGGCGGCAAGCTCAAAACCATGGTCGGACGCGAAGTCATGCGGCGCGAGATGCTGGCCGATGCCTTCGGCTGCATCGCGTCTGGCGACAATCCGCGGCTCATCGAAGAGCGCATGGCGACGTATCTCAACTAATCGAAATCATCCACCCACTCGAGGCGAGGGCACCAACATGCGCGAACGTCGCCGGCAGCAGGGCTCCCGAAAGCGGATCGAAGAAGAACCCGACAACCACGATCGCTGGCTGGTGTCGTATGCCGACTTCATGACCTTGCTGTTCGCATTTTTTGTCGTGATGTACGCGATCTCGTCGGTCAACCAGGGCAAGTACCGGGTGCTGTCCGAAGCGCTCGGGACTGCCTTCGGCCGTGCTGGCGGCGTCATCGGTCCGATCGATCCGCAGTTGTTGCAGCGCCCCCAGATGCAACTGCCGCGCGCGCGTCCCAACGATGGGCGGCTCCGCCGTGAACGCGACAAGATGACCGGCATGGCGCGCGACCTGCTCAAGGTACTCGGGCCGCTGGTTAGCCAGGGCAAGGTCCGCGTGACGGAAACCGCGCGCGGGGTCAGCATCGAGATCAATGACAGCATCCTGTTCGCCCAGGGTGAAGCGCGCTTGAGCGCCGAGTCGAGCGAAGTCCTGAAAGCGATCGCCCAGATTCTCAAGCTCGACGATCACGCGGTTCAGGTCGAGGGGCATACCGACAACGTACCGATCAAGCAGGCCCAGTTCCCGTCGAACTGGGAGCTGTCTGCGGTGCGGGCCAGCGGGGTAGTGCGGCTGTTCGTCGAAAACGGCATCGCCGAAAATCGGCTGGTCGCGGTCGGGCATGGCTCGAATCAGCCGGTGGCGTCGAACGATACGCCGGAGGGCAGGCTGCGGAATCGGCGGGTGCAAGTGATGGTGTTGTCGGAGTTGCCGGAGGTTGTGACGGAGGTGCCGTTGAAGGCGGGACGTTGAATTCTTTTCAGCGTGGTCGAATCGGTCTGAACAGAAGTATGCCGACGAGCAGCAAAGTCCCGAAAAATGGCACCGTAAAAATGAATGAATCTGACGTCCCGTTGAAGAAGTAATGCAAGCCCTTCATTATCTCTTCTAATGTGATGGAATGGCCGCTTACTCGGCCAGTCATGTAGATGGAGAAGATCATCATAAATGCCAGCAGCGATACGCAAATAACACGTTTTCGGTAATACGCAAGGATCAACACGGCGGCCCACCCGAAATTCACCAGGCCGGGTGATATAAATGCCAAATAGTAAAACGTGCCTAGTTCAAAATTGACGAGTAATTGGCCGACGATATGCGCTTCGTGTTTTTGATTTGGAGCCACGATCGTATGCATGAGAAAAAGCCATGTCAGGTTATAGCCAATAAATCCAAACAAAACTGCCCATACCAGAGTCGGTACTGGCTTCCACGGAGCCATTGCTAACCTCCGCAAGCGCGTGTGACCGCAGCCGCAGTACCAGCAGTCTTCGGCAAAATCGCGCCAAGATACATGCTCTTGTTTAAGCCTCCGAGATAAGCCTTCCGTTTTTCTTCGGCGCATGCTTTGGAGTATCCGGGCAATGAACCAAGCCCGAAATCATCCAGTATAAATTCTAACTGCGTGATCTTCTCTGGCGTGTTTTGAATTTTGTTCCAGCTCTCAAGAAAATCTGCAAAATCTTTGAAGCTAATCGGTTTTCCCGTCATTTCATTTTTTCCTGTCGTACCGTTAAGTTGGCGGAGTTTGATAAAAACTTCATATTCCATTTCGTAAGATCGGGATTCGTTATGATCCCAGTTTCCTATTTCTGGAAAAAGTGATTTTTCTAAGTAGCTTGGACGGTTGAGGATATCCTGTGGCCAGACAATATGGTTATAAGTCTTATCGGGGGAGTAACCGTAAGCAGCATGACCTAATCCACCATTTATTCTGATAGGGACGTTGTTCTGATCTCGATGTCCAAACGTGTCTTCGAACGCATGCAGATACTCCCCAAACAATTGTGCATGTGCGCAGCGTGTTGGAGCGTTGGCTACTGTATTTCCAAGCAAGGTCAATTGTGGATTCGTTGGAGCACTGGCTCGTCGTTCGGTGAAGCTTAGGCTTTCAAAGCCGGTTAGAGTTTGAACCAGACTTTCCTGGAAGGTACGTGGCGGATCGTAATTTATTGGACCACCTGCGTTTTGACCTGTAGTCGTGAAATGGTAGCTGGCAAGACGGTTAAGCGCAGCCGTGTTTGTAAAGGGATTGACGTTATCCAACAGCTTCGCGTTGTCGAGAGGCCACGTATCCGGATTGTCATCGATGTATTGCGCCGCCAATGCAATCGTTCGCGCCTCCTGATAGCCGATTCCAGCCATACGCGCCAAAAAGAATGTCATGTAGTAGTGCACATCCTCCTCATACAACCCCAACGGATCCACCCCCGTCAACGGGTTACCCCGCACGTAGTCATACGGATTCATGCCACCGTCCAGCCCCAGCGGATCGGGTGTCAGGTAGCGCCCCAGACGCGGG
>JACMOV010000011.1 GCA_014377845.1 Herminiimonas sp. | reverse complement strand
CCCCTGGCTGAAGGCGGCTTCGATGTCGAGCCGCAGTTCGCCAGCGGCTTCTTTGGCGCATTCCAGCGCAGCCGGGTCGGAAATGCGCAAGCCGTTGTGGTAGCGCGCTTCGACATCACGCAATGCGAGCTGTTCTTCGACCTGCGGTCGCGAGCCATGCACGATCACCACCTTGATGCCGAGCGCATGCAACAGCGACAGATCCTGGGCCAGCACAGGCAGGGCGCCGGCCTTGACCAGTTCGCCGGGAAAGGCGACCACGAAGGTTTTGCCGCTGAAAGCGTGGATGTACGGCGCGACCGAACGCAGCCACTGAACGAATTGAATGGGATTTTCCATGAGGGGCATTATAATTGCCATCGCCATGTCTGCACCCGAACCTACACAAAAAACTGTCCGCCGCGCCCCGCCAAGGCCCGCCCAGCCAAAAATAGCCCCGCTTCGCAACCCGCTGCCGCCGATCCTCTATCCTGAGGAATTGCCCGTTTCCGGCAAGCGCGGCGAGATCGCCGACGCGCTGGTGGCGCACCAGGTCGTCATCGTCTGCGGCGAAACCGGCTCCGGCAAGACCACCCAGCTTCCCAAGATCTGTCTGGAACTGGGACGCGGCGTCAATGGCCTGATCGGCCACACCCAGCCGCGCCGGATCGCCGCGTCGTCGACCGCCAAGCGTATTGCCCATGAACTCGGCACGCCGCTGGGCGAGCATGTCGGCTTCAAGGTTCGCTTCACCGATACGCTGACCAAGGGCGCGTGGATCAAGCTGATGACCGACGGTATCCTGCTGGCCGAGACGCAGACCGATCCATTGCTGAAACAGTACGACACCATCATCATCGACGAGGCGCACGAACGCAGCCTGAACATCGATTTCCTGCTCGGCTATCTCAAGCAACTGCTGCCGCGCCGCCCCGACCTGAAAGTAATCATCACCTCGGCGACCATCGACGCCGACCGCTTCGCACGGCATTTCGGCAGCGACGACAAGCCGGCGCCGGTGATCGAAGTCTCTGGACGCCTTTATCCGGTGGAAGTGCGCTATCGTCCGGTCGATGCGTTCGACAAGGCCGCGCCGGTGCCAACCGCTCCGGGCGACGGCAGCAAGCGCGACCTGCGTTCGGCGCAGGCGCAACGTGAGCGCGGCCAGCGCGATTTGATGGATGCGGTTGCCGATGCGGTCGATGAACTGTCGCGCGTCGGTTCTGGTGACGTGTTGGTGTTCTTGCCGGGCGAACGTGAGATTCGCGACGCCGCGGAAACGTTGCGCAAGCATCATCCGCCGCATGTCGAAATCCTGCCGCTGTTCGCGCGGCTGTCGGCGCAAGAGCAGGAGCGCGTCTTCAAGACGTCCAATGCGCGGCGCATCGTGCTGGCGACCAACGTCGCCGAGACGTCGCTGACCGTGCCGGGCATCCGCTATGTGGTCGATGCCGGTACTGCGCGCGTCAAGCGCTACAGCTACCGTAACAAGGTAGAACAGTTGCAGGTCGAATCGATCGCGCAGTCCGCTGCCAATCAGCGTGCCGGGCGTTGCGGCCGCGTCGCCGCCGGCGTTTGCATCCGGTTGTACGACGAGCAGGATTACCTGTTGCGACCGAAATTCACCGAGCCTGAAATTCTGCGCTCATCGCTGGCCGCCGTCATCCTACGCATGAAGTCGCTGCACCTGACCGACGTCGAAACCTTCCCATTCATCGAGCCGCCACCGGCGCGGGCAATTGCCGATGGTTATCAACTCTTGCAAGAACTGGGCGTCGTCGACGATGCCAACGATCTGACTGCGATCGGCAAAAAACTCGCCAAGCTACCGCTCGACCCGCGAGTAGGTCGCATGATCCTGGCCGCGCTCGACAACGTCTGCCTGTCCGAAGTACTGATCATCGCGGCGGCTCTGTCGGTACAGGACCCACGCGACCGGCCGATGGAAGCGCAAGCCGCGGCCGACACCGCGCACAAAAAATTCGCCGATGAAAAATCCGAATTTTTGAGCTACCTGAAAATCTGGAAATGGTTCGAGGATGAAATCGAACACAAGAAATCGAACCGCCAATTGATGGATCACTGCCGCGCCAATTTCCTGTCGCAGCTGCGCCTGCGCGAATGGCGTGACGTTCATTCGCAATTGCTGACCATCGTGCGCGAGCAGGGCTGGCGCCTCAATGACGAACCGGCGACGTACGAGCAATTGCACACGGCGCTGCTGACCGGCCTCCTAGGCAACATCGGTTTCAAATTCGACGAAGACACGCATTATCTCGGCGCGCGCGGCATCAAATTCCATATCTGGCCGGGCTCGACGCTGGCCAAAAAAGCCGGCAAGTGGGTAATGGCCGCTGAACTGGTCGATACCACGCGGTTGTATGCGCGCTGCGTGGCGCAGATTCAGCCGGAATGGCTTGAGCGCGTTGGCGGCCACTTGTTGAAAAAATCCTATGGCGAGCCGCGCTGGGAAAAGCGTACTGCGCAGGTATCGGCCTTCGAGCGCGCCACCTTGTACGGCCTGGTGGTATATAGCCAGCGACGCATCGATTTCGGGCACATCAATCCGATCGAGGCGCGCGAAATTTTTATCCGCGATGCGCTGGTGGGCGGCGAATTCGAAACGCGTGCACCTTTCTTTGCGCACAATCAGAAATTGAT
>JACMOV010000081.1 GCA_014377845.1 Herminiimonas sp. | reverse complement strand
TATTATTCAAAATACTGATATCAGTTATATGAAATGAATATTGGGATATTTTATTGCGATGCGACATAGTGAGGTTGTCTCCTCTGTATCTCAACGATATGGATTTAACCCGCCGCAACTGGCGGGTTTTTTTTGTCCGCTGCATTTGCACGGCGTTGAGCAGGTACAGGAAATTGTCCACCAGCCGCGAGCGCCGGTACCACTCGATGCCGGCCGTTTTTCAGTCGGTGCGCAGGCCGGGGGCCGGCGCCGACTCCGGCCGATTGCCGACGCGTTCGAATTCCGAAATCACTTGTCCGCCGAAAAGCAGCAGGGTAGCGGCGATTTCAAGGCTCAACAGCACGACGATGGCTGTTGTCAGCGAACCGTAGACCACGCTCACCTGCGAGAGGGTCGCAAAATACCAGACCAGCACATGGCGGGTGATTTCCCAGAGGACCGTCGCGGTGACCGCCCCAACCAGCGCGTGCCGCAGCGACAACCGGCCGACTGGCATGACGAGGTAGACCGAGGTCAGCACGAACACTTCGCCGGCCAACCCCAGGCAATATAGCAGCGCGCCGGAGATCCCATGCAGCGACCAGGCGTGGCCGAGAAAATCGATGCTCTCCTGTCCGATCGCCTGCAGGCTACCTGACACCAGCGTTGTCAGCAGCAGTCCCAGCCCGAGGAACAGGATGTAGCAGTAGGGCATCAGCGCGGAAATCAGGAAATGCCGGCGCCGGATCGCGACCCGGTGCAAGAAGATCACCGACATCGCATTTTCCAGGACCGTGAAGGCAAGCGAGCTGAAGAACAGCATCGTCACCAGCAGCACCCATCCCACCACATCCCGATGCGCGAGGAAATTGCCCAGTTCCGCCACGACGGATGCCGACTGCCCCGGGATGAGCCATTCCAGGTAACGGCTGAGCGTCTGCATGAGCAGCGTCTCGTCGATGACCCGCGACAGCACGATCACCGACAGGATCAACAGCGGCACTATCGACAGCAAGGCGTAATACGCGACCGCGCCGGCCAGCAGCAGGCCCTGGTTTGCGCGGAACCCCTTGAGGACGGTCCAGGCGAATGCCAGCGGGTGTTTCATGATGATCTGGGCACGTGGGTCGATGAGTTTCATGGGTGGCCCGATTCAATAGTGGATCGGACAGGCGGCGGAAAAACCCAGGACCGTCTCGCACCAGCGGGCCGCCCGCAGCAGCCGCAGGTCGTTGCGATAGGCGCTGACCAGCTGGACGCCGAGCGGGAGTCCATTTTCGCTCAGGGTGACCGGCATCGTGATGGCGGGGACACCCAGAAAACTCCAGGGCGTGCAGAAACTGCCGTCGCCGGTATCGTCGAGTCCGCGCGGTGCCTCGCCAGCCGCCGGCAGCGTCAGCACGCAATCGTAATCGTGCAGGACCTGCGTGAAAACGTCACGCAATGCCTGTTGCCGGTCGTGCGCCTGCAGGTAGGTTTCGGCCCGCAGCTGCCGGCCGCGCTCGACCAGACCGTGCACATGGGCGCTCACAAGTTCCGGATAGCGATCGCAGATCGGACCGTAAATCACCGCGGCCTCGGCATCGATCAGGGTCATGGTGTCGGTCCAGACGGTGTCGAAGGCCGCCGGCAGCTCGACGGGCTCGACCACGGCGCCGGCTGTGCGCAAGGCGTCAGCCGCGCTTGCCAGGACGGCTTTCTGCGCCGGGCTGGCGCGTTCGAATACCGTGGTGTGCATTACGGCGAAGCGTGGTTTTTCGAGCGGCACGATGCCGGTCTCCGGTGCCACGGAAAAAGCCGGCAGCGGCACGCCGTGCCGGTCCGCCGCATCGGTGCCGATCAGCCAGCTCAGCAGGTATCCGGCATCCGACACGCTGCGCGCGAATACGCCGACATGATCCATCGAGCCCGACAGCGGATGAACGCCGGTACGGGCGATCGCGCCGCGGCTCGGCTTCATGCCGACCACGCCGCAGAATGCCGCTGGACGAATCACCGAACCGAGGGTCTGCGTGCCGAGCGCCGCGCTGACGACTCCGGCGGCAACCGCTGCGGCGGAACCGCTCGATGAGCCACCCGGCGTATGCGCCGTGTTCCAGGGGTTGCAGGTCGGGCCCGGCTGGCGCCACGCAAATTCGGTGGTGACGGTCTTGCCGGTCACGAAGCCGCCCAGCGAGCGCAATCGCGCCACCACCCAGGCATCGGCCGCCGGCACATGGCCGGCATGGATCCGCGATCCGTTTGCAGTGACCATGTCGGCGGTCGCCATCAAGTCTTTCACGCCAAACGGGATCCCTGCCAGAGGGCCCGCCGCCGCCGCATCCGGCAAAGCTGGATTGATGCAGGTGAACGCCTTTAGTACCGCCTGCGATGCCTGCGCCCTGGCCACGCTGTCACGTGCCAACCCGCCCGGGGACATTTCGCCGGCGCGTTGCTGCCGCAAGCCATCAAGAATGCCGGACGGTGCGGTGGCTGCGAGGGAGGCACGTGACGGCGAAGCGGGCAAGTCGGATTTCTGCATTGTCGGTTTCATAAGGAAAGTGGCTGAAAATCAGGGCGCATCATTGGACACATGAACGGACACATGAACGGACACAT
>JACMOV010000080.1 GCA_014377845.1 Herminiimonas sp. | reverse complement strand
CCTGACGCGAAACCCCACCGGTCGCTGCTCGAACGGCTGACCGCCCTGATCTCTCCCGAGCCCGAGAATCGCGCGGAACTGCTCGAAATCCTCCACGACGCGCACGAGCGCAACCTGATCGACGCCGATGCGCTGTCGATGATCGAGGGTGTGTTCCAGGTCTCGGACCTGTCGGCGCGCGACATCATGATCCCGCGCTCGCAGATGGACATGGTCGACATCAGCACGCCGATCGAGGAATGGCTGCCGATGGTGCTGGAAACGGCCCACTCGCGCTTTCCGGCGGTCGAGGGCGAACGCGACAAGGTGGCGGGCATCCTGCTGGCCAAGGACCTGTTGCGCTACTACGCAGAAGATTCGTTCGACGTGCGCGACATGCTGCGCCCGGCGGTTTTCATTCCGGAGTCGAAACGGCTGAACGTGCTGCTGCGCGACTTTCGCGCCAACCGCAACCACATGGCGATCGTGGTCGATGAATACGGCGGCGTGGCCGGCCTGATCACCATCGAGGACGTGCTGGAACAGATCGTCGGCGACATCGAGGACGAATACGATTTCGACGAGGAAGAAGACAACATCCTCGCCATCAAGGAAGGCGACCACGGCCTGCGGTGGCGGGTCAAGGCACTGACCGAGATCGAACAGTTCAACGAGGTGCTCGGTTCGACCTTCTCCGACGAGGATGTCGACACCATCGGCGGCCTGGTCGCCAATCACCAGGGCCGCGTGCCGCACAAGGGCGACACGTTCGACATCGACAGCCTGCGCTTCGAGGTGCTGCGCGCCGACGCCCGCCAGGTGCACGTACTGCTGGTTGAAAAACTGCCGCCGCCAGACGAATCGGATGCGGCCTGAGGCTGCTGAACGTCCGAATGAAGCGGCCAGCGAGCGCACCGCTTCCAGCACCCGGCAGATTGGCCTGGACGCTGGTCCTCTCCTGACTCCCGTCCTGCCGCCCGTGTGGGTCCCCGTCGTGATTGCGCTGATAGCCGGGGCCCTGAACGTGTTCGCATTCGCGCCGTTCGGCCTGTGGCCGCTGCAGATCCTGTGCGCGGCGGTGCTGTTCGCCATGGTCATGCGTGCGCCGACGGTGCGCCGCGCCGCGCTGCTCGGCTGGCTCTACAGCTTTGCCTGGACCTGCGCCGGTGTTTACTGGCTCTACATCAGCCTGCACGACCTCGGCGGCCTGCCCGCCGTCGTGACGGTGCTGGCGATCGGCCTGCTGGCGCTCGGTCTTGGCCTGATCGTCGGGGCCGCCACCGGCGGGGCGCGCTGGCTGCAGCAACGCTATGCCACCGGTGCGGCGCCGACGCTGCTGCTGACGCTGCCGGCACTGTGGATGCTGGCGGAATGGACGCGCAGCTGGATCTTTACGGGCTTTCCGTGGCTGTCGACCGGCCTGGCGCATACCGCCAGCCCTTTGGCCGGATTCGCGCCGCTGATCGGCGTCTATGGCATCAGCCTGGTGGCAGCGGTGATTGCCGCCGCCCTGACGATGGCCGCCATGCGCCTGGCAGATCGCCGGCGACCGGCCACGGAACATCCGAAATCGCGCGCCCTCGCCTGCCTGTTGCCGGCCGCCTTGATCGTCGTGCCGCTGGCCGCCGGACAAGCGTTGCGCGGCATCGACTGGACCCATCCGCAGGGCAAGCCGATCACGGTGCGCCTGCTGCAGGGGAACATCCCGCAGGAAATGAAATTCGATGCCGGGACGCTGGGCCAGACGCTCGGCCTGTACGACGCCTTGATCACGCAGGCACCGGCCGACCTGATCGCCACGCCCGAGACCGCCGTGCCAGTGCTGCGCCAGGAACTGCCGCCCGATTACCTGCAGCGCCTCTCGGATTACGCCACGCACTCCGGCAGCCACGTCCTGGTCGGCATTCCGATCTCGGACGGTCCGGGGCTGTACACCAATGGCCTGATCGTGCTCGATCCGGTACCGCCCGCGGTGACGACATTTCCAGTGCCGATCGCCTCGGTGCCCGCCGTCTACCGCTACGACAAGCATCACCTGGTGCCGTTCGGCGAATTCATTCCACCGGGCTTTCGCTGGTTCGTCGACATGATGCAGATCCCGCTCGGCGACCAGACGCGCGGGCCGCTGCTGCAGGCGCCGTTTGCGGTGAAAGACCAGTGGATCATGCCCAACATCTGCTATGAGGATCTGTTCGGCGAAGAGATCGCGGCCCAGATCCGCGACCGCGTCTGGCACCACCTGCCGCCGCCGAGCATGCTGCTCAATATCTCCAACATTGCGTGGTTCGGCGATTCGATCGCGCTGCCGCAGCATCTGCAGATCTCGCAGATGCGCACGCTGGAGACCGGCCTGCCGATGCTGCGCGCGACGAACACCGGCGCCACCGCCGTGATCGGTGCACGTGGCAACATCCAGGCGCAGCTTGCGCCCTTCACCCGCGGCGTCCTGGCAGCTTCGGTGCAGGGGTATGGAGGGATGACGCCGTATGTCCGGCTCGGCAATGGCACGGCCGTCAACCTGGCGCTGCTGCTGATCATCGCGGCGGCTGCGTCGGCCCGGCTGCGCCGGCGCTTGCCCAGTGCCTGAATCCATCCGGCGGCAATCTTATCAACCGCATATCGGGGTTGAAACCGGCTAAAATCGCTGGCTCGCAAAGATTTTGCCGCCAACCGACCATCCGACCATCATGCTGACTTTTCAACAGACGATCCTGACCCTGCAGGCTTATTGGGATGCACAAGGCTGCGCCCTGCTGCAGCCTTACGACATGGAAGTCGGCGCCGGTACCTCGCACACCGCGACCTTCCTGCGCGCAATCGGCCCGGAGCCCTGGCGCGCCGCCTACGTGCAGCCGTCGCGCCGGCCGAAAGACGGCCGCTATGGCGAGAATCCCAACCGCATGCAGCACTACTACCAGTACCAGGTGGTGCTGAAACCCGCACCCGAAAACATCCTGGAGCTGTATCTCGGCTCGCTCGCCGCACTCGGCCTGGACCTGACGAAAAACGACGTGCGCTTCGTCGAGGACGACTGGGAAAACCCGACCCTCGGCGCCTGGGGCCTGGGCTGGGAAGTCTGGCTGAACGGCATGGAAGTCACGCAGTTCACCTATTTCCAGCAGGTCGGTGGTCTCGACTGCAAACCCGTTCTGGGTGAAATCACCTACGGCATCGAGCGCCTGGCAATGTACCTGCAGGGCGTCGAGAACGTCTATGACCTGGTCTGGACCGAGCGGGTTGAAAACGGTGTCATGCGGCGCCTGAGCTACGGCGACGTCTTCCACCAGAACGAGGTCGAGCAATCGACCTACAACTTCGAGCATTCGAATGCCGAATTCCTGTTTTCGCTGTTCGGCAATTACGAATCCGAAGCCAAGCGCCTGCTGGAAGTGCCGCTGGCGTTGCCGGCCTATGAAATGATCCTGAAGGCGGCGCATACCTTCAACCTGCTGGACGCGCGCGGCGCGATCTCGGTGACCGAACGCGCTGCCTACATCGGCCGCATCCGCAACCTGTCGCGTGCGGTGGCCCAGGCCTATTTCGCGTCGCGTGAAGCGCTCGGGTTCCCGATGTGCGGACCGGCCGACGGCGCCCGCATCGCTGCCTGACGACACAGGCCGGCGCGAATCTGCCGGCCGTACCTGCATCCTGTTTTTTCGCCGCACTGCGCGGCCTTTTATTTCCCAGACATGAACCAGACACTGCTCGTTGAACTGCTGACCGAAGAACTGCCGCCGAAGGCGCTGGCCCGATTGGGCGAGGCGTTTGCCGCCGGCATCGTGAACGGGCTGCAAGGCCGTGGTTTTCTCGACGCCGGTGCGGTCGCGACCGCCTACGCCACGCCGCGCCGGCTCGCGGTGTCGATCACGCAGGTGCGGCCGACCTCCCCGGACAAGCCAATGCGCGAGAAGGTGCTGCCGGTCTCGGTGGCGCTCGACGCTGCCGGCAATCCGACCGCGCCGCTGCTGAAAAAACTGGCAGCGCTGGCGGCATCGACCGGCGTCGCATCGATCGCGCCGGAGCAACTGGAGCGCGCCGCCGATGGCAAGGCCGAGAGCTTTTTTCATGTCTACACGGCGCCCGGCACTGCGCTGCAGGGCGCGTTGCAGGGATCGCTCGAAGAGAGCATCGCGAAGCTGCCGATTCCGAAGGTGATGAGCTATCAACGTCCGGATGGCACGACCGTCCACTTCGTGCGGCCGGTGCATCGGATGATCGCCCTGCACGGTAGCGACATCGTGCCGCTGTCGGTGCTGGGTCTGGCGGCGGGCCGCACCACGCTCGGCCACCGCTTCCTGTCGAAAGGCGAGATCAGCATCGCGCATGCGGATCGCTACGCCGCCGATCTGGAAACCCTCGGCAAGGTCGTGCCGAGTGTCGCTGCACGCAAGGACAAGATCCGCGCCGGGCTGCTGGCGCAGGCCGGCGACGACGTGGTGCTGATGCCGGAGGCGCTGCTCGATGAAGTCGGCGCGCTGGTCGAGTGGCCGGTGGTCTACGCCTGCAGTTTCGAGGACCAGTTCCTGGCCGTGCCGCAGGAATGCCTGATCCTGACGATGCAGACCAACCAGAAATATTTTGCGCTGACCGATGCGCACGGCAAGCTGCGTTCGCGTTTTTTGATCGTCTCCAACCTGGCGACCGACGATCCGGGCCACATCATCGGCGGCAACGAGCGGGTGGTGCGGCCGCGCCTGTCGGACGCCAAATTCTTCTACGAGCAGGACCAGAAGAAGACACTGGAATCCCGACTGCCGGGACTGCAGAATGTCGTCTATCACAACAAGCTCGGCACCCAGCGCGAACGTACCGGCCGCGTGGTCGCGCTGGCCTCCGGCATTGCCACCGCGCTCGGCTACGACCCGCATGGCGTCACGCTGGCCGCTCGCGGCGCGCTGCTGGCCAAGACCGACCTGCTGACTGACATGGTGGGCGAATTCCCGGAGCTACAGGGCATCATGGGCACCTATTACGCGCAGCATGACGGCGAGCCCGACGAAGTCGCACGCGCCGCCTCCGAACACTACCAGCCGCGCTATGCTGGCGACGCCTTGCCGTCGACCCGCACCGGCACTGCCGTGGCGCTGGCCGACAAGCTCGAAACCCTGGTCGGCATCTGGGGCATCGGCCTGCAGCCGACCGGCGACAAGGACCCGTTCGCGCTGCGCCGCCATGCACTCGGCATCCTGCGCATGCTGGTCGAAAAGCGCCTGCCGCTGTCGATCGCCGCCCTGCTGTCGACTGCCGCCGGAGTCTTTGCCAGCCAGGCCGCGTTCAAGGATCCGGTCGCCGATGTCAGCGTGTTCCTCTACGACCGGCTGCGCGGCCTGCTGCGCGAGCGCGGCTACGCACCGAATGAAATCGAGGCAGTGGTCGCACCGCGTCCGGATGCGCTTGACAACCTGATCGAGCGGCTCGACGCGGTCAAGGCGTTCGCCGCCCTGCCGGAGAGCCAGGCGCTGGCCGCCGCCAACAAACGGATCACCAACATCCTGAAGAAAGCCGACAATGTGCCCGACAGCGTCGACGCCGATGTCCTGGCCGACAAGGGTGCGCCACAGGAGCAGGCGTTGCATCGCGCGATGCTGGCCTGCGCGCCGGAGATCGACCGGGCGTTCGCCGCCGGCGACTTCCAGGCGGCGCTCACGCGGCTGGCCGGCCTGCGCGCCGATGTCGACCTGTTCTTCGAGCAGGTGATGGTCAATGCCGACGATCCGCAGCTGCGCGATAACCGGCTCGCACTGCTGGCGCGTCTGCATGCGATGATGAACCGGGTGGCCGACATTTCGACGCTGGCGACCTGAAAAGGGCGGCACCGTCACCGCGGTGCAGGCACACAGCACGGCAGCAGAGGAAGAACCCATCAACGCCACCATGAAACTGATCATCCTCGACCGCGACGGCGTCATCAACTTCGACTCCGACGCCTTCATCAAGTCGCCGCAGGAGTGGCGGCCGATTCCGGGTTCACTGGAGGCGGTTGCGCGCCTGAACCAGGCCGGCTACCACGTGGTGGTCACGACCAACCAGTCCGGCATCGCGCGTGGCCTGTTCACCATGCCGGTGCTCAACGCGATCCACCAGAAGATGCACGACGCCGCGCAGCAGGTCGGTGCCCATTTCGACGCCGTGTTTTTCTGTCCGCACGCCAGCGACGACCATTGCGACTGCCGCAAGCCGAAACCCGGCATGCTCCACACGCTGGCGGCGCGACTCGAAACCGGACTCAAGGGTGTCCCGACGATCGGCGATTCATTGCGCGACCTGCAGGCCGGCTTCGTGGCCGGCTGCGTACCGTATCTGGTATTGACCGGCAAGGGCGAGAAGACCCGCGACGCCGGCGGCCTGCCACCCGGCACAACGGTCTATCCGAACCTGGCGGCGGTGGTCGACATGCTGCTGGCTGCGCCGGATACGACGGCGTTGAAGCCCCCCAAGGCATAGCGCACGTTATCCTGTGCGGCGCCGGCCGCCTGTCAGCGTCGGTCGCGCCTTACAATCAGGCACAATACCGCACGCTTTTCATTCTGGAGTTCCGATGGTCCGTTTCACCCTGTTCCTGCGTTCGCTCCTGTTCGTGCTGCTGATGACGGTTGCGACCGTGATCTGGGCCTTTGTCTGCATGCTCTGCGCACCGCTGCCGT
>JACMOV010000079.1 GCA_014377845.1 Herminiimonas sp. | reverse complement strand
CGCGCCATCCGTCGGAGACCGACGAGCGGATGATGATGCGGGTACTGGCATTCATTCGCCACGCCAGCGACAGCCTGACGTTCGGCAAGGGCATCGCTGCCGACGACGAGCCGGACCTGTGGCAGAAGGATCTGACCGGCGCGATCATGCTGTGGATCGAAGTCGGGCTCCCGGACGAGAAGCGGATTCTAAAAGCCTGCGGCCGCGCCGAGCAGGTCGTCATCTACACTTACAACAGCAACAGCGCCATCTGGTGGAACCAGATCGGCAGCCGCATCGACCGTGCGAAGAACCTCACCGTCATCAACATCGCCTCGGCCACCAGCATCGCGCTGTCGAAACTCTCCCAGCGCAACATGCAGCTGCAATGCACGGTGCAGGACGGCCAGATCTGGGTGACTGCCAATGACGAGACGGTCGAGATCGATTTCGTGACGTTGAAGGCGGTGCAGGCGCGATAGGTTCTTTGGGGGACAGGATGCGTTCCAATCGTTCGATGTACAGGGTTGTTTTCGCATCGCTCGCAATAGGCATGGCGGCTGCTGCAGGCGCGGCGGAGGTGCGCGTCGCGGCAGCCGCCAACTTCACTGCACCCCTGAAAAAAATTGCGGCAGCCTTCACTGCAGCGACCGGACACACGGTCGTTGCATCCTACGGTGCAACCGGCATGCTCTACGCGCAGATCGCCAACGGTGCACCGTTCGACGTCTTGCTGGCGGCAGACGAGGTTGTTCCTGCAAAACTGGAAAAGGACGGTCTGGCTGTCCCTGGCACGCGATTCACCTACGCCATCGGCCGGCTGATCCTATGGAGTGCCAGGCCGGGGCTGGTAGATGGTCAGGGAGAGGTCTTGAAGAAGGGCGCATTCGATCATCTCGCCATTGCCAATCCGGTTACCGCGCCTTATGGTGCAGCGGCCGTCTCGACCTTGCGATCGCTGGGATTGTACGAGGTGAATCTCCCCAAGCTGATCCAGGGTGAAAACATCACCCAAACCTTCCAGTTCGCCCAGACCGGCAACGTGCCGCTGGCATTCGTGGCAATGTCGCAGGTGTTCGAAGACGGCGCCCTGAAAACGGGTTCGGCGTGGGTCGTGCCTGCGGATCGCTACAGCCCGATCAGGCAGGATGCCGTGGTGCTGGCGAAAGGCAGGTCGAAGCCGGCAGTCGACGCCTTCGTTGCATTCCTCAAGGGCAGCCAGGCGCGGGCGGTCATCGGTTCATACGGGTACGGTTTCTAGCGACGATGTCTAGACGCGCCGCAGCGCTTCACCTTGTCGAAATCTGCGCGAGGCCGATGTGAACCCACGGCCTCACTGCACCCGACTGCGCGCGACCCGCACTGCTCGTCCGAGATCGACCACCGACATCGCGTAGAAGAAGCTGCGGTTGTACTGGGTGATGGCGAAGAAGTTGTTCGCACCCAGCCAGTATTCGGCCGGCTCGTTACCGTTCTGCAGATCCACCAGGCCGAAACGCATGTTCGAGGGCAGGGGCGTGACTGGCAGGATGCCGCCGGAGGCCAGTTCTTCGGGCGTGTAGTTGGCCTCCAGGCTCTGGGCGATGAACTGCTGCCAGGCTGGATTCGTGACGGTATTCGTGATGGCATTCGTGGCGGCGACGGGCAGGGCGCCGCCGCCAGACGTACCGCCGGGTGCGGCGAGCATCACTGCTCCGGCTGGCGGCGACGCGGCCGAAATCGTTGCCGGGAAGACGATCGGCTCACCGGACTTCCAGCCATGCTGCACCAGGAAATTGGCGACACTGCCGATTGCATCGACGGGTGAGTTGCGCAGGTCGATCTTGTGGTCGCCATCATAGTCGACTGCGAATTGCCGAATGCTGCCGGGCATGAACTGCGCCCAGCCGATCGCCCCCGCATAGGAGCCGAGCAGCGAAAACGGATCGATGCCGGATTCGCGTGCGAACAGCAGCGTATTTTCCAGTTCCTTGCGAAAGTAGGCCATGCGCGCTTCGCGATTCGGCGTGTCCGGGTAAGCGAAGGCGAGCGTGGTGATCGCATCCATGACACGGAAGTTACCGGTGTTGCGGCCATAGACGGTTTCGACGCCGATGATGCCGACGATGATTTCAGCCGGCACGCCGTACTGCGCCTCGGCCCGCGTCAGTGCCTCGGCATTGCGGTCCCAGAAGGCGACGCCGGCATTGATCCGGATCGGTTCGACGAAGCGGGCGCGATAGGCGCGCCAGTTTTTCGGGCGACCGGCAGGCGCGGGTTTCATCAGCTGGATGGCGCTGTCGACATACTGCGTCTGGCGCATGATCGCTTCCAGCTCCTGGCGGCTGAAGCCATCGCGGGCAACCATCTGGTCGATGAATGCGGAGACGCCTTGCCATTGCGTGAAGTTGGCAAATTCGCCGACCGTGTCCGGCGCGCCGGGGCGTGTCGCCCGTGGCGCGGTGGTCTGCGCCGGTACGGCCGTCACGCCGAAACAGAGAGTCGCGCAGGCGAGCAGCCTGGCGATGGTCCTGATTCTGGTTCTGGTCTCGATCCGGCGTCCGGTCGCTGGTGTGTCGGGGTGTTGTGCGGATTGAGGCGTGAGGGTCATTTCACTGCTGCCAGTAAGGATTTCAGTTGTTTGATGAGCAGGAGACGCTGGCTGCCTGAATGTGCACTCTGACGCCCGTAGTGCACCTGCTCGTAGAGCCGCATGAAGCGGCCTGCTGCATTCTGACATTCGGGCGTCAGCGGCGCATCGGACGCGAGTATCCGGTTTGCATAGTCGCGCGGCCCTTCGTGCGGTGCGCGGGCAATGCCGCGCCGCGCCATCTGCGTGCACAGGCGCAGGTACAACGCCTGCACCGGATCGCGCGCCGTCCGCTTCCACAGCAGCGGCGTCAGCACGAGCGCCGTGACAACGCTGCCGCTGGCGATCATCAGCAAGGTCAGTGTGGCCCAGTCGACATTGGCAAAGCCGAGCGATTCGAGCAAGCTGCGCTGGCGTTGCGGCGTGTAGTTCAGCACCAGCTGATTCCAGCTGTTGCCGAGAGCATCGATACGCTGACCGATTGCCGCGATCCAGGAGTGCTCGCGCAGGTCGAGCTGGATCAGCCCGCCGAAGACGTTGCGCACCTGTGCCGGTCCGCCGTTGCGCTCGATGCGTTCGGGTGCAACGGCGGCCGTCGGATCGACCCGGACCCAGCCGCGCCCGCGCAGCCAGACTTCGGCCCAGGCATGGGCATCCGCTTGCCGCACCGTCAGGTAACCGTCGACCGGATTATCATCGCCGCCCTGGTAGCCGGTGACCACCCGCGCGGGAATGTCGAGCGCCCGCATCATGAAGACGAACGCGCTGGCATAGTGCTCGCAAAAGCCGGCGCGGGTCGTGAACAGGAAATCATCGATGGCGTTGCGGCCCAGCCGTGGCGGCGATAGCGTGTAGCGGAACGGCTCGGTGCGAAACATGCGCAGCACGGCGTCGACCAGTGCCCGGTTGTCGTCGGTCTGGTTGCGCATTTTTGCAGCCAGCGCATGGGTCTGCGGATTGAATCCCGGCGGCAGGTCGAGCCAGTCCTGCAGTGCGATCTGATCCTCGTCCGGCTGCAGGTCGAAATCGATCACCGAGGTCGCGTCGTACCGGATACGGTCGGCGATTGGCTGATTCACGAACAGTTGCAGCTCCGGGGTGACGTAGCTGGTGTTGTCATTCAGACGCGGCGTCATGGTCGGCACATCGAGCGCATACAGCCAGCGCTGGTTGGTCGCTTCCAGGGTGATCTGGTAGCGCACCGGCGGGCTCTTCGGGACGATGCTGATGCGCTGCCGTGCATGCGTGTGGACTCGCAGCTTGCTCCAGGTGCGGCCGTCGTAATTACCCAGCACGATGCCACGCCAGTAGAGCGCAGCGCGCGGTGGCATCGGGTCCTTGAACTTGACCCGGAAGGCGATCTCGTCCGATAGCGCCAGGTTAGCGATGTTCCCTGGCGCCATGGTGTCGGACATGCCCGTTCGGCCATTACGCGCATCGCTCGGCAAGCCCCAGAGCGGTCCCTGAATGCGCGGGAACAGGACGAACAATACCAGCGTCAGCGGCACCGCCAGGCCGATGATCTGGCCGCAGAAGCGCAGGCGGTGACGCAGCGACGGCACCGCACCTGTGTACTGGAACGAGAGCTGCGTCGTCAGGATGACGAGCGTGGCGGCGATCATCAGAATCGCAGTGCCGATCGACTGCGAATAGAAGAGGTTGGTCAGCATCAGGAAAAAGCTGAGGCAGACCACGACGAACAGGTCACGCCGGGCGCGCATCTCCAGCAGCTTGAAGGTCAGCAGCAGCGCCAGCATCGCAACGCCGGCGTCGCGCCCGAAGAAAGTCTCGTACGTGAAATAGATCGCCGGCATGGTCAGCAATGCGACCGGCAGCAAGATCCAGCGCGGCGGCAGGCGGTTGCCGCGCAGCGTGATCCAGCCGCGCCAGGCCAGCATCGTGATCGACGCCGCCGTGATCCACCACGGTACATGGAGTGCGTGCGGCGCCAGCACCAGGCAGCAGGCGAACAGCAGCAGCAGCGTGTCTGCCTTGTCGCGTGACATGGGCCGCAGCAGTTGCGCCATCAGGTGCTCTCGTACAGTGCCAGCGCGCGCAGGCAAGCCTGTTGCTGCGCCGGTCCGAGCGCCGCTTCGAGGCGCGTGCCGCCCAGGCGAAAGCCATACGGCAGCGCACGGCCCTCGGCTTCCAGCACCCATTGCGTCAGGCGCGAGAGCCGGGTTTCGAGGTCGAGCGAACGCGGCAGCCGGTCGAAGTCGAGCATCAGGTCGCTGGCACTGCCGCCTTCGAACTGCTTGGTCACCAGCGCACCGCCCGACTCGACATCGATGCGGGCGATCTGCCGCCACGCCAGGTGCCGCAGCGAGTCGCCGGGCCGGTAGGCGCGGATACCGGCGAAGTCATCGTTGCCGGCGCTGCCGGCGCCATCGGATCGGGCCGCCGCAACCATCGGCAATGGTGGGGCATCGGTCTCGGGACGCGGGTACACCAGCGCGCTGACCTGTGGCCGCCAGTAACTCCACGCGCGCAGCAGCCCGAGCGGAAACTGCGTCGTCAGCCGCACGCGTGGCGCCGGCTGCCAGCCGCGTTGCACGCTCGGCGCCGACAGCACGGCCGTGGCTGACGACATCGCCGCCACATCGATCGGCTGAAAGCGCAGCGTCGCGGTCCGCTTGCCCTCCGCGGAGCCATCGCTGCTCATGAAGCCGACCCAGATCGCGAAGCGGTCATGCTGCCGGCGGTTGATGAAGTGCATTTCGAACTGCACGTCTTCGCCAAGAAAAACAGGTGCAGCACGTCCGGCCGACAGGGTCAAATACGCGAGATTGCGAAACGTCAGGTGCATGTCGACCACCGCACATGCTGCGATCAGGAAGGTCAGGCCGAATCCCAGACTGAGGTTGTAATTGATCGAGCCGATGAACATGACCGTCAGCAGGGCGCCGAAACCGAGCCCGGCCTTGCTGGGCAAGATGAAGACGCGGCGCTGGTTCAGCACGATTTCGCCCGGCTCGGGATCGCCCAGCCGGAACAGCCATTTGTCGATCAGGTCGCGCACTGGCATGATCAGACGCCGACGGCTTTCATCAGCTGGATCACGGCATCACGGCTGCCGAGTGCGGCGCCACCGGTCGACTTGAGCGGACGCAGGCGGTGTGCGGCCACCGGCACCAGCACCGCCTGCACATCTTCCGGAATGACGTGATTGCGGCCTTCGAGGGCGGCCCAGGCGCGGGCGGCCTGCAGCAGCGCGATGCTGGCGCGCGGACTGAGGCCTTCGGCGAACAGGCCGCTCTGGCGCGACGCCTGCGCCAGTGACTGCACGTAATCGATCAATGCTGAAGAAGTGTGCAGATCGCGCAACGCCGATTGCGCGGCAATCAGCTCCGACGGCTGCATTGCGGTCGGCAGTGTCTTGAGCAAGGTGCGCCGGTCCTCGCCCATCAGGAGGGCGCGCTCGGCCGCCGCATCCGGGTAGCCGAGCGAGAGGCACATCAGGAACCGGTCGAGCTGCGACTCCGGCAGCGGGAAGGTGCCGATCTGATGCGCCGGGTTCTGGGTGGCGATCACGAAGAAGGGCTTGGGCAGATCGCGCGTGACGCCGTCGGCGGTGACCTGCCGTTCTTCCATCGCTTCCAGCAGGGCCGACTGCGCCTTCGGTGTCGCGCGATTGATTTCATCGGCCAGCAATACTTGAGAAAACACCGGGCCCGGATGGAAGGCGAATGCGTTCTTTTCTCGCTCGAAGATCGAAATCCCGACCACGTCCGCCGGCAGCAGGTCGCTGGTGAACTGCAGCCGGTTGAACTGCAGGCCGAGCGAGATCGCCAGCGCATGCGCCAACGTGGTCTTGCCGACCCCCGGCACGTCCTCGATCAGCAGGTGGCCGCCGGCCAGCAGGCAGACCAGCGCCTGGCGGATCTGCAGGTCCTTGCCGACCACGATTTGTCCGACTTGCTGCGCGACTGCATGAACTTTTGCAAACATGAATTTTCCGGTTGGCGTGCGGTTCGGGAGAGCTTGAACGCGATGATGGAAGTGTCGTCAAACTGACAATGTCATGCGTCTTGGATACACTACATGGATTCTATTCGAGAAAGCCAATTTTCGATGACTCTCAGCATGCTGGTGTTGCCGTGACCACCGCGTTTTATACCCATCCGGATTGCAGGCTGCATGAAATGGGCGACTGGCACCCAGAGTCGCCGGCCAGACTGCAGGCGATCCAGGACCAGCTGATTGCCAGCCGGATCGAACGCTTCCTCGACTACCGCGAGGCGCCGCTGGCCTCCGACACCGAAATCCTGCGTGCGCATGACGCCGCCGCCCTGGAGCTGGTGCGCACGCATCAGCCGCCGGAATCGGCCGGGCCGGGCGCTTACCATTTCGTCGATCCGGATACGGCACTCAATGCCCACAGCCTGCGGGCGGCGCGGCGTGCTGCCGGTGCGGCGGTGGCGGCGACCGACGCCGTGATCGCCGGCGAGGTCGAGAACGCGTTCTGCGCGATTCGGCCGCCCGGCCATCATGCGCGGCCATCGACGCCGATGGGATTCTGCATCTTCAACAACGTCGCCATCGCAGCCCGGCACGCGCTCGAGCATCACGGACTCGAACGGGTGGCGATCATCGACTTCGATGTCCATCACGGCAACGGTACCGAGGAAGCCTTCGACGGCGATCCGCGCGTGCTGATGACGAGCTTTTTCCAATATCCGTTCTATCCGTACACCGAGGACGCCACCGCGCCCGGGCCGCACGGCAACATGCTCAATCAGCCGTTGCCCGCATACTCGGGCGGCGACGTGGTGCGCAAGCTCGTGAGCGATGTGTGGGTGCCGGCTCTGCATGCATTCCGGCCGCAGATGCTGTTCATTTCCGCCGGCTTCGATGCGCATCGGGAGGACGATCTCGGCCAGATGGGCCTGGTCGAAGCGGACTATGCCTGGATCACGCGGCAGTTGATGGCAGTCGCGGCGCAACACGCGCAGGGTCGCATCGTCAGCTGCCTCGAAGGCGGCTACAACCTGTCGGCGCTCGGGCGCAGCGTCACGGCGCACCTGAAGGTGCTGGCCCAGCTCGATTGAGGTAGCGCCAGGTCACGTGTTCGCCCGGCGGGATCGAAGGATCGCGATGTGCGAGCACAGGAGAGGCACCATGCGAACTGCCGAGGCCGATTGCCGTCGTGGCCAGCCTGCGGCGCAGTACAATGCGCGCTGCAGCATCGCGTCGTCACTGCGCGTCGTCACGGCGCATCCGCCGTCGCCCCCCATTCATCCGCAGGAATAGATAGCCGCATGTCGATCCAATGGTATCCCGGCCACATGAACGCCGCCCGCAAGAAGGCGGCGGAAGCCATGGAGAAGACCGATCTCGTCATCGAAGTCCTCGACGCCCGCCTGCCCGAGGCCAGCTGCAATCCGATGATCGAAGAGCTGCGCGTGTTCCGCCAGCGGCCCTGCCTCAAGATACTGAACAAGAGCGACCTGGCCGACCCTGCCGCCACCGATGCCTGGATCGCGTGGTACCAGCGCCAGCCGGATGTGCAGGCGGTGGCGCTGAGCTGCAAGAAGCCATCCGATGTCGCCAGGGTGCCGAAGCTGTCGCTCGCGCTGGCGCCGCATCGCGGAACCGCCTTGAAGCCGCTGCGCATCATGATCATGGGTATTCCGAACGTCGGCAAGTCGACGCTGATGAATGCGCTGCTCAACAAGCGCGTCGCCAAGGTCGGCGATGAGCCGGCAGTGACCAAGATCCAGCAGCGCCTGTATCTGGGCAACAACATCGTCCTGATCGACACGCCCGGCATGTTGTGGCCGAAGATCCAGCATCCGGCCGACGGTCTGATGCTGGCCGCCAGCCATGCAATCGGCAGCAACGCGTTGATCGAGGAAGAGGTCGCCACCTTTCTGGCCGATGCGATCCTCGCGCGCTACCCGCAACTGATCACGGCGCGCTACGGCCTGCAATCCGAGCCGGGCGCGGTACTGGACGGTGTCGGTGTGATCGAAGGCGTGGCACGGCGGCGCGGCTTCCTGCTCAAGGGCGGCGGCGTCGATCTCGAAAAGGCGGCGCACACGCTGCTGCAGGATTACCGCACCGGCACGCTCGGGCGCATCAGCCTGGAGACGCCGGAGTCGCGTGTCGTCCTGCTGGCAGCGCATGCCGAGGAAGTCGCGCGCGTGGCTGCCGTGAAAGCGGCG
>JACMOV010000078.1 GCA_014377845.1 Herminiimonas sp. | reverse complement strand
GCTTTCCTTTGGGTGCTGAGTCTGCGCTTCGGGCAGAAATATTCTGTGATGAACGTCACAAAGTATTGCATAAAAGCTTTAGATTATCCAAAATCACGATCTTGTGACCCGACAAGTGTTTTTTGGTGACTTTCGTCAGGTACCAGCCGAATCCGGTTCGCCAATGGCTCCGCGGACGGGGGCTCGGCTCCACCCCCGATTATCATTTTCATGTTGCAGCAATTTTTGGCATCGCATCCTGCTGCGACTCCCGACCACGGCATCCATGACGTCACACAAGATTTTGCGCAACTGGTTTTCTCAAGCCGCCGTGATCCGGCTGACGATCGGCGCGCTGGCGATCCTGCTGTCGGTCTGGCTACAAAGCCTGGCGCCCGGCAAGGCTGCCTGGTTCGCCAATGAATGGTTGCGCGACCGCTTCATCGCCATGCAGGCCACGGCCGAGCCTGAACAACGGATGCTGGTGGTCGATATCGATGAGGCCAGCCTTGCCGCGATCGGCCCCTGGCCCTGGCCGCGGGCGAGAATTGCCGATCTGGTCGAAAACCTGATCGACACCTACGCCGCGCGCGGCATCGCCCTTGACCTGGTGTTGCCCGAACCAGCGGACGCGGGTGGCGACGCGCGGCTGTCGATGCTGGCGCAGCACGCGCCAGTCGTACTGGCCACCGCTTTCGATTACGACGGCAACCGCACGGTGCCGCTGCGGGTCGGTACCCTCGCTGGCGGCACGACGCCGCCAGCGGCGGGCGCCGTGGTCGCCACGGGTGGTTTCATCGGCAATCACGCCGGCCTGGCCGCGACGACGGTCGGCAACATCGGCTTCATTCCCGACGGCGACGGCGTCATCCGCCGCCTGCCGCTGCAGACGCGCTTCGATGGCCGCACTTACCCCACCCTGTCGCTCGCCCTGCTCGACTGCTGCGGCAGCCAGAGCCGCGCCGCGGCGCCCCCCGCCGGTGCCAGCGCGGGCTTGTGGCGCATCCCCTTCAGCCGCGCCTGGAACGCCTACGCGGTTGTGTCGGCCGCCGATATCTTGCACCGTGCTTTGTTGCCCGAGCAATTACACGGCCGCCTGGTGTTGATCGGCTCGTCGTCGCTGGGCCTGGCCGACCGCGTGGCGACGCCGCTGGCGGCATCGACCAGCGGCCTGCTGGTGCACGCGGCGGCGCTGACCACGATGCTCGACGCGCAGGCTGGCGCCGCGCCTGCCGTCTGGCGCGGCAGCGCCATCGCCGTCGGCTTCACGATGCTGCTGGTGGCGCTGGCGGGCTATACCTTTCCGCGCCTGTCGGCAGTCAGCAACGTCGGCATCCTGGGCGCCGCGTCCGGCGCCTGGCTGGCGATCGCGTATTTTGTCAGCCGCCATGATCCGTCGATGATGTCGACCGGCCCGCTGCTGTCGATCCTGTTCCTGCTGGCAGTGGCGGTGCCATTCGACTGGCAGGTCACGCAGGTAAAGTCGCGCCGCTTGCTGGGCACCCTGAATCAGTACGTCGCAAAGTCGGTCGTCACCGAACTCCTGCGCAGCAACCTCAAGGATCCGCTGGCGCCAGTGCAGCGCACCGTCACGACGCTCATTGCCGACATGGAGGGCTACACCACCCAAGTCGGCGCGCTGCCGGTCGAAGCAGCGGCGCGCCTGACGCGCGAATTCCTCGACTGCCTCACCCGCCCGGTACTGGCCAGTTCCGGTACGCTGGACAAGTACACCGGCGACGGTCTGGTGGCGTTCTGGGGCGCGCCACTGCCGGACCCGGATCATGCCGACCTGGCGCTCGATGCCGCACTCGCGATCGTGCTCGAGGTGCGCCGTTACAGCCGCCTGCGCGAGCGCATGGGCCAGCCACGACTGCGGGTACGCATCGGCATCGAGAGCGGTGTCGCCATGGCGGGCGATTTCGGAACCGCTTTCCGCAGCATTTACACGGCCGTCGGCGACAGCGTCAATGTCGCATCGCGCCTGGAGCAGATGGCGCGCGACTTTCCGCACGATGTGATCGTCGGTCCGGGAACGGCGGCGGCGGCACGGCGGCATGTACTGTTGCCGCTAGGCTCCACGGTAGTGCGCGGCAAGGACGCGCCGATCGAACTGTTCGCCCTCGGGGTGCCGCAATGAACCGCACGCCGGCCCGTGCAATCCGACTGCGGCTGCGGCCACCGGTCGTGCGGGTGCTGCTGCGTGCGATCGGGCACGCGCTGCTGGCGGCGCTGCTGTGGGCCGGCGCGGGCACTGCCGGCGCCGTAGCGCCAGAGCCAGCGTCTGCGCTGGCCGAGCATGAAGATCTCTATCTGGAAGCGATGCGGGCAATCGCCGAAGGCCGGCATCAGGATGCCAGCGAGGCCCTCTCGCGGATGGTGGTGCTCGAACCGCAGCATGCCGGCGCCTGGCTGGACCTGGCGATCATCCAGTGCGAGTTGGGGCGTGCGGCGGAAGCGGCGCGGCTGTTCGATGCGATCCTGACCCGCTTCGCGCCGCCTCCCGAGATCCGCGACGTCATCGTCACGACCCGCGCGCGCGGCTGCGGCGGCAAGCAGCCCGACCGCAAGCTGGCGCTCCTGATCGGTCGCGGAACCGACACCAACGTCAATCAGGGCGCCAGCAGCCCCACCTTCACGTTCGGCTTCGGCAGCACTGCCGTCGAGGCGCAGCTGTTACCGGATTACCTGCCGCGGCGCGATCAGTTCAGCGTCGTGCAGGCCGACTACAGCAGCGATCTGACACCGGGCGGCACGCTCGCATCGCTGCAGTTCCAGGCGCGGGTCAACGACCGCCTCAAGCAGTACGACGCGGCGGCGCTGGTGGTTGGCCTGGAGCGCGCCGCACACGCCGGGCCGTTCGGCGTGCGTGGCATCGGATCGCTCGGGTTGCTGACATTGGGCGGCAAGCTGTACCAGACCCAGGCGCTGATGCAGGCCAGGATCAGCCCCGACTGGATCACCCTGCTGCCGGCCGGCTGGTCCTGGCCGCAAAGCCTGCAATTGACGCTGATCCCGGGCCTGGCTCACATCGCCTACCCGACCCTGACCAACTACGATGCCAACGCCACCGAACTGCGGGCGCAGTTGACATGGCGCCTGCCAGACGCCGAAATCACGGCCAGCGCCGGTCATCTGGCCGATTTTGCTGCCTCACGCAGGCCCGGCGGCGACCGCAAGGGATGGTCATCGACCCTGCGCGCGAGCACCCGCATCGCCGGCGAACTGTTCGGCGAGCTTGGCTGGTCACGTCAGACCTGGCAGAGCTCGACGTCGTACTCGCCAGGATTGATCGACACAGTGCGCCATCAAGACACGCAGGTGGTGCGCGGCACGTTGATCCTGCCGGTCAGAGAGCGACAATCGCTGCAGCTTGAACTGCGCAGTGTCAATAACCGAGAAAACATCTCGATATTCCAGTACCGAAGCCAGCAGCTGCAACTGAGCTGGCAATGGCAGAACCAGTGACCGGATCGACACGATGAGCCCCACCAAAGACCAGCAACCGCACGATCCTGACAGCGGCGAGCCGATGGTGCCGGCGGTGCCGGCGGTGGATGGCACCGTCCCAGGCAGCACCCAGAAAGTCGGCATCAAGCTGGAGATCAAACAGGTGCAGATCTCGCAAGTCAACATCCAGGTGCATCTGCGCAAGATTCCCCTGCTGGCCAGCTTGTCGGACGAAGAAGTCCTGAAGATCAAGGGTGAGTTCCGTTTCCGCCGCTACGACCGGCGCGACACCGTCCTGCAAAAAGGTGGCGACGGCGACAATCTGCTGTTCCTGCTGTCGGGGCAGATGCAGGTCATCGATGTGACCGAGGATGGCCGCGCGATCGGACTGCGGATGCTGCAAGCAGGGGATTTTTTCGGGGAGATCGCGGTCATCAACGGCAGCACGCGCTCGGCCACGGTGGTGGCACTGACCGAAGTGCTGGTCGGGTTCCTGCCACGTGCAGTCGCCCTGGACCTGTTCGCGAATTCGCCCTCGGTGGCCAATCTGATGCTGCGCCACCTGGCACAAAAGGTGGAGCGCGACTCGCACCTGCGAGCCCTGCTGAGCATTCAAAACGCGCCCCGGCGCATCTATGCATTCATCGATCTGCTGAAGCAGGCCAGCGCCGATGGCACGCACGTGGTGGAGAATCTGCCGACCCACCAGGACATTGCCATCATGATCAACACCAGCCGCGAAACGGTGACGCGCACCCTGGTCGTCCTGATCCAGCAAGGCATTGCCGTCAAGGACGGGCATCGCCTCCTCATCGTCGATAACAACGCCATGCAGAAACTGATTCAGGGCGTCCCGCAGCCCGTCCAGATAGCCGTGACCGGTCCGAAGCCAGACGCCTGATTGCGCCGCAGATCTATCGGCGACATAGGTTTTGGGGTTAAACTACGACGTGGGCGAAAACGTTATTCAAAATCATATCTGAGCATACAACGCCTTGTTTTTCCTCTGCATTTGCAGCGTTGCTCCTGGATCCTTTCCACCCTGACGATCGCGCGTGAAGTTCTGCGCCTGGCACCGTCGAACCTGTAACCCTCATGATTTCCATGCCAATGTTCAAGGCGGTGCTGCAGTATCGTGGCTTCGTTCTAGGCAGCGTACAACGCGAATTCCAGTCCAAATACCGCAACTCCATGTTTGGCGCCGCTTGGGCGATCATCAACCCGCTGGCGATGATCGTGGTCTATACGGTCATTTTTTCCCAGGTCATGCAATCGCGCCTGCCCGGCGCCGATACACCTTTCGCCTACAGCATCTATCTGTGCGGCGGCGTGCTGAGCTGGGGCCTGTTTGCAGAAATCACGGGGCGGGCCCAGACCGTCTTTCTGGAACACGCCGGGCTGATCAAGAAAGTCAGCTTTCCGCGCATCTGCCTGCCGATCATCGTGGTAGCGAACGCCCTGCTGAATTTTTCGATCATCTTCGGGCTCTTCACGGTGTTCCTGGTCGCCTCCGGAAATTTCCCTGGGTGGGTGTTCGCCGCGCTGGTGCCATTGCTGCTGCTGCTGACCCTGTTCGCCATCGGGCTGGGCATCGTCATCGGTGTGCTCAACGTGTTCTTCCGCGACGTCGGGCAGTTTTTCGGCATCTTCCTGCAGTTCTGGTTCTGGTTCACGCCGGTGGTCTACCCGCCGACGATCCTGCCGCCGGCGGTGCGCGACCTGCTGATCTTCAATCCGCTGGCGCCACTGATCGGCGCCATCCAGGAAGTGCTACTGCACCAAGCCTGGCCCCAATGGCAGAATTTGCTGCCGGTGACGATCCTGGCGCTGCTGCTGTGCGCGTTCGGCCTGCGGCTGTTCCGCCGCCGCGCCGGTGAAATGGTGGATGAACTGTGATGGGTAGCTTACGCGTCAGTAATCTTGGCAAGGCCTACAAACAATATCCGAACCGCTGGTCGCGGCTGGCCGAATGGATCCTGCCCGGCGGCGGTGTCCGGCACAACCTGAAGTGGGTGCTACGGGACATCAACTTCACGGTATCGCCGGGCGAAGCGGTCGGCATCATCGGCATGAACGGCGCCGGCAAGAGCACGTTGCTGAAGCTGATCACCGGCACCGCCCAGCCCACCATGGGCGCGGTCGAGTCGACCGGACGGGTTGCGGCACTACTGGAACTGGGAATGGGATTCCATCCGGATTTCACCGGTCGCCAGAACGTCATGATGGCCGGTCAGTTGCTCGGCATGACACCACACGAGATCACCGGCCTGATGCCCGAGATCGAAGCGTTCGCCGACATCGGCGACTACATCGATCAGCCCGTTCGCGTGTATTCGAGCGGCATGCAGATGCGGCTGGCGTTCAGCGTGGCGACGGCGCGCCGTCCCGACATGCTGATCGTCGACGAGGCATTGTCGGTCGGGGACGCCTACTTTCAGCACAAGAGCTTCGACCGCATTCGCACCTTCCGCAAGCAAGGCACGACGCTACTGATCGTGTCGCACGACAAGGGCGCGATCCAGTCGATCTGTGACCGCGCCATCCTGCTCGACGGCGGGCGCGTGGCCAAGGAAGGCACGCCCGAAGAGATCATGGATTTTTACAATGCCCTGATCGCCGAGCGCGAGAACGAGACCGTTCGCGTCGAACAGCGCGCCGACGGCAAGGTGCAGACCATCTCCGGCACCGGCGAAGCGACGGTGCGCGATATCGCCCTGCTCGATCCGGCCGGCAATCGGGTCGAGGCGATCGACGTCGCCACGCCCGTGACGCTGCAGATCAAGGTGACGGTCAATGCATCCATCCCCCGGCTGGTGCTGGGATACATGATCAAGGACCGCCTCGGGCAGCAGATGTACGGGACCAATACTCATTTGAAGGAACTGCCGCTGATCGACGTCCGGCCCGGCGAGGACGTCACGTTCCGCTTCACCTTTCCGATGAACCTGGGACCGGGAAGCTACTCGGTGGCAACCGCACTGGTCAGTACCGAAACCCACCTGGTCAATAACTATGAATGGCGTGATCTGGCGCTCGTGTTTACGGTCATGAACATGACCCGCGAGCATTTTGCCGGTTGCGCATGGTTGGACCCCTCGATCGAGATCGACCGGCAATGACATTCATTTCCTACTCGCAGAATCGCGAAGACGTTCTGCTCTGGCGCGCGCTGCATCACGTCAGCCGCGGGTTTTACGTCGACGTCGGCGCCAACGATCCGAATGATGATTCGGTGACGAAAGCCTTTTATGATCGCGGCTGGCATGGGATCAATATCGAGCCGTTGCCCGAGCATATGCAACGGCTGCGCGAGCTGCGGCCGCACGACATCAATCTGGAGATGGCTGCCGGCGCCGCGGACGGCGAGCTGGCATTGTTCGACGTACCGGCGGTACGCGGCTGGGCGACCTCCGCGCCGCAGATCGCGCAATTGCATCGCGATCAGGGCCACGTGGTCGAAGCGAGCACCGTTCCGGTCCGGCGTCTGAGCGCCATTTGCGATGAGTGGGTCAGCGGTGAGATTCACTTCCTGAAAATCGACGTCGAAGGGTTTGAAGCCGAAGTCATTGCAGGGATGGATTTCGAACGCTGGCGGCCGTGGGTCGTCGTGGTCGAGGCGACTCTCCCTGGCAGCAAGGTTTCCAGCCACGCAGGTTGGGAGCCAGCATTGCTGCGCAGCCGTTATCGGCTGGTGCATTTTGACGGGCTGAACCGCTTTTACCTCGCCGACGAACACGCAGAGTTGGGCGAGAGCTTTGCTACGCCACCGAATGTATTCGACGAGTATGTGTTCATCGGCCAGGTCAACGCCGAGGCCGCCGTACAAGCCGCCGGCGAACGGCTCGAGCAGGTGCATCTGTCGACGCGTCTCGAAGTCGTCGAGGCGCAGGCGGCGGCTGCGCATGCAAGTGCAGCGTGCGCCGAAGCTGCGCGCGCCAACAGCGTGGCCGAAGCGCGCCTGCAAGCACTGGATGCCAGACTGCAAGGCGCGCAGGCAGCTGCCAAGGCACAAGTCGATGCTGCCAATGCATTGCGACAAAGTGCCGAGAACAGCGCATTGATGGCGCAGGCCAAGGCGCAGCTCGCCCACCACCTTCAGGAGCAGGCGCAAGCTGTCTCCCGAGCGGCCCGGCTCGAGGCGAGCGCAGCCCTGGACCAGCTCGAAGCCTCCGACGTGCACGCACGAAACGAGCAAGTGCATGCCGTGTACCAGCAGGCGCTCGCCGCCGCTGCCGACGCCGGCTGCCGCCGCGCCGAGCAGGCTGCCGCCGAGTTGCGCCAGCATCTCGATGCAGTCTATCGCAGCAGATCCTGGCAAGTGACCAAGCCGTTGCGCTTCGCGCTACGGGTCGTGCTCGGCATTCGCTCCGGTGCGGTCCAGCGGCGCCTGCGCGCCAGACTCGACGGCATGCGCGCCTCCGAAACAACCGCAGAACAATCGCCTGCTGCGGCGCCGGCGCATTCGTCCGATGCGCTGGTGCAGCACGTCCCCCTTCCGCTCGTAGTGATGACCGACCCTGCTCCGCCGCAGCATGTAATACGGCTGACAGCTGCGGCCCGCCGCATCCTGCGCGACATAGAACGCACCTCCGAAAAACCGTAACCGTGACAAAAAAAAATCCCTTGCGAATCGCGATCGATCTCCAGGCGGCCCAGACCGCACCCGCTACCGAGGGTGCCGGGCGCCATGCCCTTCTGCTCGCACAGGCTTTGGCGCGGCACGGTGAGCACCACGTGCAGATCGTTCTGAATGGCCGCTTCGGCAAGAGTGTTCCGGTACTGCGATCTGCATTCGATGGCCTGGTTGCGCCAGAAGACGTGGTCGTCTTCAACGTCCCCGGTCCGAATGCGGAACAGGACCCGGCCAACGCCTGGCGCCGGCAAGCGTCGCTGCTGATCAGGGAAAATGTTCTGGCCCGCCTGCGGCCCGATATCGTGCATGTTACCGACCTGTTCAACGGCTTTGATGACGATGCCGTGACGTCGATCGGCCGGCCGCGGGCCACGCCACTGACAGGACTGAGCCTGCAGCAGCTCATCGCGGGACAGCAGGCTTTGCAGCCCGCCGACGAGCTTGACAGCGCCAGCCTTCAGCGTAGCTGGTATTGCGGCAAACTCCAGGCGGTCCGGAATGCAGACCTTGTTCTGGCTGCATCGACCGGCATCAAACTCGACGCGCTGAACATCCTGCAGCTGCCTGCAGAACGGATACTCGACATCGGCGCTGCTGCCGATCCTTACTTCGTCAAGCGCATGACCGATGCGGCGGACTTGACCTTCCTGCACCGACATCAGCTGGAAAAACCCTATGTCCTGTGCATGGCGGGCACCCATCATCCGGGTGACGCCGTCGACTGGCTGATCGAAGCGATTGCCCTGCTGCCGCAACCACTGCGCTCGCAGCACCAGCTGGCGATCGCCGGCACGCTGGCGTCGGCGCACCAGACCCGGCTGGAGACGATCGTTGCCCAACTCGGTATTTCACCCGGCACCGTGGTGTTCACCGGCACGGTCGATCAGCAAACACTGAGCACGCTTTATAACGGATGCGCCCTGTTCATCGACCTCGGCCTGTCAAGCGGGTCTGCGGCGACCGCGCTCGAGGCGATGGCGTGCGGCGCCCCGGTGATCGCGGCACGCGGCAGCGCGGCCGCAGTGGCGGTCGGATTGGACGAGGCCAGCTTTGCCGCGAACGCCGACGCAGTCGCATCCAAACTGTTCGAGGTACTCTCCAGCGAGGCGATGGGCTTGCACCTGGGCCGCGGCGGACCGGACCGGGCCAGGGCGTTTTCCTGGGATGGGATGGCGGCCACCACCCTGGCGGGCTATGCGGACCTTCATGAGCGAACCCAGCCGCGTCCTGCTGCCGTGGCGGTCGCCGAGCCCGCTGTTGCGCGCCCCTCCAGTGAAGCGCCCTCGCTGCGACTGGCGTTCATTTCGCCGCTGCCACCGCTCCATACCGGCATTGCCGATTACAGCGCGATGCTGCTCCCCCAATTGGCCCGTTATTACGATATCGAGATCGTGACGGACCAGCCGGTCATCGACGTACCATGGATCGCGGGTAATTTTCCGGTGCGCTCGTTGTCCTGGTTCGAGCAACATGCCGATACCTACGATCGGGTGCTGTACCACTTCGGAAACTCGAATTTTCATCTGCCGATGTTCGACCTGCTGGAACGCCATCCGGGGGTCGTTGTGCTGCACGATTTCTACCTGAGCGGCGTGCTCGGCGGCATCGATCCCGACCTGTCCGCGCCGCATGCCTATCTGCGTGCGCTGTACGACTCGCACGGGTATCAAGGACTTGCCGACTACGCCAGGATCGGCCTGAACGCGTCGATCTGGAAATATCCCTCCAACAAACGGGTCCTCGATCACGCGACTGGCGTGATCGTTCACTCGCACTACCCGCGCCAGCTTGCCGACCAGTGGTACGGCAGCGGCAGCGCCGCACACTGGCACACGATACCGCTGCTGCGGGCCGCATCGGTGGCCACTGACCGGGACGCCGCGCGCGCGCTGGTGGACCTGCCGTCCTCCGCATTCCTGACGTGTTCGTTCGGCATGATCGGTCCAACCAAGCAGAATGCGCGTCTGCTCGAAGCCTGGTTGGCCTCGTCGCTGGCAGATGACGAAAACTGTTACCTGGTATTCGTCGGAGAACTGGAGCCGCAGGAATACGGCGCCGAAATGCGGCGAGCGATTGCCGAGAGTGGCTTAGCAAGCCGGATTCGCATTACCGGCTTTGCCAGCCACACCTTGTACCAGGCCTTCTTGGCGTGTGCCGACATTGCAGTGCAGTTGCGCACCATGTCGCGCGGCGAAACTTCGGCATCGATCCTCGATTGTCTGGCATATGGCGTGGCGACCATCGTCAATGCCAACGGCGCGGCGGCCGAACTGGCCGGCGATCTGCTGTTGAAATTGCCCGATAAATTCGAACCGGACGAACTGACTGCGGCCCTGACCCTGTTGTGGCAAGATCCGGCGCTGCGGGCAGGCATGGCGCAGCGCGCTGCGGCCCATGTCGCCACCGTGCACCACCCCGCCATCGTGAGCGACGCCTACCGCGACGCCATCGAGGAAATCGGGCGCAGTGGACCGAGCGCGCAATACCGGCGCATGGTCGACGCGATCGCCGCCATCACGCCAGTATCGCCGCCATCGCCGCAGGATCTGGCCGATACGGCCGCGGCGATCGCATCGAACACGGGCGCGACACCACAGCACCAGCTACTGGTTGACATTTCGGCCTTGGTCCAGGTCGACCTGAAGACCGGCATTCAACGGGTCGTCCGCAGCATCGTGAGTGTGTTGATCAACAGTCCGCCCGCCGGCTTTCGGGTCGAACCGGTCTACGATGTGGGCGGCTATTACGTCTATGCCCGCAAATTCACCACGGAGATGGCAGGTACACCCGGCATCGGACTGGAAGACACGCCGGTCGAGTTTCGCACTGGCGATACCTTCCTCGGACTCGATCTGTACATGGTCCTGGCGATCAACAATCGACGGACCTTTGAAGACATGCGTAACCGCGGTGTCGCTACGCATTTTGTCGTGTTCGATTTGCTGCCGGCGTTGATGCCGAACATGTTCCCGGGCGATACCGCCGGCTATTACTGCCTCTGGCTGGAATTCATCATCGAGATCGGCAGCAGCCTGATCTGCATTTCGCGTTCGGTCGCCGACGAAGCCGCGCACTGGATCGAAACAACCCGACCGGTGCGCCACGGCCCGACCCGGATCGGCTATTTCCATCTCGGTGCCGATATCGTGAGCAGTCATCCGAGTTTTGGACTGACACACGACGCGCAAGAGTTGCTGGAGCTTGTCACCGACCATCCGAGCGTACTGATGGTAGGAACGGTGGAGCCGCGCAAAGGCCACTCGCAGGCGCTCGACGCCTTCGATTTACTGTGGGCACAGAATATCGACATGATTCTGGTCATTGTCGGCAACGAGGGATGGATGACCGAGTTGCTGGTGGAGCGCCTGAAAGACCACCCACTGCGCGGCACGAAGCTTTTCTGGCTGAAAGGGATCAGCGATGAAATGCTGCTGCAGCTTTACGAGCACTGTTCGGTCCTGCTGGCAGCGTCCGAAGGCGAAGGCTTCGGTCTGCCGCTGATCGAAGCGGCGCAACACGGCTTGCCGATCATCGCCCGCGACCTGCCGGTATTCCGCGAGGTGGCAGGCGAGCATGCGACTTTTTTTGCCAGCGCGGCGCCAGCAGCGCTGGCCGAAGCATTGCGCGACTGGGTGATCCTCGACCACGAGGGCAACGCACCGCAGTCGACCGGCATGCCATGGCTGACCTGGGCCGAGAGCACCGCTGAACTATTGAACGTGATCGACCAGGAACAGTGGTACCGGGTCGTGCCTTGATGTCGCGCCCGGCGACCTGAAGCCTTAGTGCCAAGCTCTCGAAACACTTGCCGGTAGCGTTCCAGGCGTCCGCATTCACCGATCCGGCCATGACGCCACGCAAATCGCTGTGGGTCGTGCCGGGTAGACTTTGGCGTTGAAACTCTTCTCGCCATTCTGTTTTCTGGTGCGGTTTCCCTGCTGTTCCCTGCTGTTCTCTGCTGCTAGTGCCGGTTCAGCAATCCGCGGCCGGCCAGCCCACCGGAGCTGCACACATGCCCATGGTCAGCCTCATCGTTCCCGTCTACAACGAACACGCGACGATCGCTCACAGCCTGCGCACCATACTGGCGGCTGCCGACAGCGGGATGCGAGTTGCCGACACACGCCGGTTTGCCGAACAACCGCAGGTACGTCCCATCGAGGGGGACCGGCTGGAACTGATTGCCGTGGACGATGGCTCCGGCGACGCTTCCGCGGAAGAGATCAGACGAGCGGCAGCATCGGACAACAGGATCCGGCTTCTCAGTTTTACCCGGAATTTCGGCAAGGAAGCGGCCATACAGGCCGGTCTCGTCCATTCCCGCGGCGACGCGGTGATCGTCCTCGATTGCGATCTCCAGCATCCCCCGAACCTGATTCCGCACATGGTGCGGTTATGGCGCGAGGGGTGGCTGGTGGTGGACGCAGTCAAGCAACAACGCGGCAATGAAAGTCTGGCTGCGCGGCTGTATGCAAATGCGTTCTATGCGCTGTTCCAGCGGCTGGCGGGTCTGGACCTGAGGGGCCACTCGGATTTCAAATTGCTCGACCGGACGGTGGTGGACGCCTATCTTGCGTTTCCCGAGCGGGGCCGGTTCTTCCGCGGCTTGATTCACTGGAGCTGCTACCCAAGCGCGCAGATCGCATTCTCGGTTCCGGACCGAGCCGGCGGCGGCGGCAGTCAATGGAGCCGCATCAGGCTGCTGCGCTACGCAATCGATAACATCACCAGTTTTTCCAGCATGCCGCTGCGAATCGTCTCGTTGCTCGGACTCTTTACGTTGGGTGTGGGCGGGATCATTGGCGCCATCAGCCTGATACAGAAATTCAATGGCCAGGCGATCGGCGGTTTCACGACGGTGATCCTGCTGCTGGTGCTCATCGGCGGTGCAATTCTGTCGGCACTCGGTATCATCGGCCATTACTTGGCCCGGCTCTACGACGAAGTCAAGGCAAGGCCAGGTTGTGTGATCAAGCCATTGAACAGGGAGCAACCTTGAACGCGCCCTGGCTGGCATTTCTTGCGGTCTTGTGTAATGTTTCCGCGCAGTTGGCGATGAAGCAGGCGGGCCATGCCCAGGAAGCTGCGACCGGGTCGACCGGGTGGCTTTCGCCTTGGCTGGCTGGTGCAATTTTTTTGTACGGCGCCAGCTTTTTACTGACGAGCAGGGTCTTCGCACTGAACCCCCTTTCGGTTGCCTCACCCATCATGGCCGGCGCCACCTTTGTGCTGATCGCGCTGGTATCGAGCCTGCTGCTCGGTGAAGCGTTCAGTTTGCAAAAACTTGGCGGCATCGCGCTGATTGCAAGCGGAATCGCGTTGCTCTACTTCGGCTGAAGCGCACATCGCCCGGCATGGTTGTGCCCGGCTGATTCAATTCAACGCTGCTTGCACGATCACTTCCGAAACTTCGCCGCCGTCTCCGCCACCCGCTTGCCGAACAATTTCGCCGTCTCCGGGTCGCCTGGAGGTGGGCCTTCTTCCGGCGAGCAATCCGAAGGGCTTTACGCTATCGCACCGGCAAACGAACCGAGGTAGTTGAGGTCGCTCCGCTTCGGCGATGTTACCTTCTGCGTCGATGGCGATCAGGTCCGATGTGGCGTCTGCCGAGTACTGCAACAGCCGCTTTACTGCGGCAAATCGAAGACCAGCACTTCCGCCCCCTTTGCGCCGCTCAGGTGAACCGCCTGCTCACCGGTGAGCTTGGCGGCATCGCCGGCGCCGAGCAGTTGACCGTTGACCGTCACTTCGCCACGCACGGCGTGG